>NZ_JSZE01000078.1 GCF_000802365.1 Xanthomonas cannabis pv. cannabis | reverse complement strand
CCTATGCAGATACGATCAGTCGTAAGGCGGCTGGTCTGAGGCCTTGCTGCAGGGCCCTTGCCCGCCCACCATCGCAGGACACGCTGCAAGTACGTCCATGTAGGCTCTTACGCGGCATCCATGCCGCGTAAGGTCCCGCGACGGTGGGCGGGCAAGGACCTGTTGGGATGGTCGGTGTGTGTGCTGCAAGCAGCAAGTGGTTGACCACGCTGTTTTATTGCGTTTCCAGGCGATCTCACGCCTCGCTGCGTAGCGCGCGCGTCGGCAAGATCAGGCGTTCGATCAGGTCGACCAGGCCGGGTGGTTCCACCGGCTTGCCCATATGCGCATCGAATCCGGCGACCACTGCGCGGTCGCGGTCTTCTTCGCGCACATAGGCGGTGAGGGCGATCGCGGGGATGTGCCGCGGCAGGTCGGCGCGGCCGGAGCGCACCGTGCGGATCAAGTCGTAGCCGTCGCGCACCGGCATGGCGATATCGCTGACCAGCACGTCGAAGGGCGTCTCTGCCAGGCATTGTTCGGCCGCTTCCACCGAGCCGGCCGCCTGCACCTGCGCGCCGGCAAGCATCAGGAACTGCACCACCGCCTCGCGCGAATCCTGGTCGTCGTCGACCAGCAGCAGGCGCACGCCATCCAAGCGCCCGAGACAATCACTCGGCAGCGGACCGACCTGCAGCGACCCGGCCGACGCGGGACGCAGATCGCTGACCCCGTGCTGGAGCGGCAGCACGATGGTGAAGGTCGACCCCTTGCCTTCGCCCGCACTGGAGGCACCCAGGCTGCCGCCGTGCAGATCGACCAACTGGCGCGAGATCGACAGGCCCAGTCCCAGGCCGCCCACGCGGCGTGTCGTACCGGCATCGGCCTGGCGAAAGCGGTCGAAGACATGCGGAAGGAAATCCGGCGCGATGCCGATCCCGCTGTCGTGCACGCACAGGCGCAGACGCCCGTCGTCCACCTCCAGGCCCACTCGCACGCTGCCGCCGGGCGCGGTGAACTTGAGCGCGTTGCTGAGCAGGTTGGAGAGCACCTGCTGCAGGCGCCCGGCATCGCCGAAGAACCACAGCTCGCCATCGACCGGCGCGTCCAGCTCCAATGCAATCTCGCGTGCGAGCGCGGCCGGCTGCATCAGTTCAACCGTGCTGCGCGCCAGCCCGGCGATGTCGAAATGCTCGGCCTGCAACCGGATCTTGCCGGACAGGATCGCGCTCATGTCCAGCAGGTCATCGATGATCTGGGTCTGCGCACGCGCACTGCGTTCGATGATGACCAGGCCCTTGCCCAGGTTATCCGGCGCGAAGGTCTGCGATTGCATCAGCCGCGACCACCCCAGGATGGCGTTGAGCGGCGTGCGCAGCTCGTGGCTCAGGGTGGCCAGGAATTCGTCCTTGACCCGGTTGGCATGCTCTGCCTGATTACGCGCGGCCGTTTCTGCCTGCAGCGACAATGCGAGCCTGGCGTCCACCCGGGTCCGCTCGATCACGATGCCGGCCAGGTGCGACGCCGAGCGGGCCATGGCCTGCTCGCGCAGCGAAGGCAGATGCGGGCGGTCGTAATAGATGTTGAGCGTCCCCAGCACCTGGCCATCGCTGGACAGGATCGGCGTCACGCAGCACGCCACGATGCCCAGTGCCGCCGACACCGCATGGTGGCGGCTGAAGCTCGGTTCGGCCTGGATGTCGGCACAGATGACTTGTTGGCCAAGATGCGCAGAGCGTGCGCACGGTGGTCCTTCCGGCCCTGCCGGCACCGGCTCGAACGGGCCGGGGTAATCGATCGGAAAATGCGGCGCCGATCCGAAGCTCAGGGTGTGCCGTACCTCGTCGAGCACCATCACCGAGCAATACAGCGCGATCTCGCCGCGTGCTTCCACGCTCAGGGCGATGGCATCCAGCACCACCGGCAATGGCGCGCCGGTGGTAATCAGGCTCAGGATCGCGCGGTCGGACGAGGTGGCGTCTTCGATCAGCTTGCGCTCGGAGATATCGGTCAGCGAGCCGATATGCCCCAAGAAGCGCCCGTCGCTCGCGAAGTGCGGCGAGGCGGTATCGATGCACCAGCGGTACTGCCCGTCATGGCGGCGTACCCGGTATTCGGCAAGGAATTCGCCACGCCGTTGCAGCGCCTGTTCGAATGCCAAGCGCACGCGCCCGGCATCGTCCGGATGCATCACGTCCCACCATCCCTGATCCAGCGCCTGATCCTCGGCCTGTCCGGTGAAGTGGTACCAGCGTGGGTTCCAGTAGACGCAATCGCCTTGCGCATCGGCCATCCAGATCATCGCCGGCACGGTCTCGCACAGTGCGCGGAAGCGGATCTCGCTTTCACGTAGTTGCTGCTCGAAGGTGCGGCGGTCGTGGATGTCGGTATAGGTGCCGATCCACTCGCTGATACCGCCATCGTCGCCACGCACCGGCAGTGCGCGCGTCAGGTGCCAGCGCGCCTGACCATCGTGACGTTGCAGCTCGCACTCCACTTCGTAGGCGCGCTCGCCCTGCAGCGCGTCCTGCCAGGCCTGTCCCGACAGACGCAGGCCGTCGGCGGTATGGGCCTGGTGCCAGGCGACGGTCTCGTGGTCGGCCGGGTCCAGCCCGGTGTATTCGTACCAGCGCTGGTTGAAGTAGCGCGGCTGGCCATCCGCTCCGGCAATGAAAATGATCTGCGGCAACGTGTCGGCCAGGCGGCGCAGGCGCGCCTCGCTCGCTGCCAGCTGCTGCTGCGCCTTGGCGCGTTGCATCGACTCCCAGCAACGTGCCGCCACCAGACGGACCAGCTCGATTTCGGTTGACAACCAGCGCCGCGGTGCGCGCTGATGCACACCGATGGCCGCCACCAGCCGGCCGTGCTTGTGCAGCGGAATCGCCAGCGAGGCGCGCAGGCCCGAGCGACGATACTGCTCGGCCACATAGTCCGGCGCCCCGGGTGCCATCGCGTCGGTGGTGAACCAGGGGCGGTTTTGCAGCAGCGCGTCGCGCAGGCCCTGTGCTGCTTCCAGCGGAAAATCGCCCTGCAGGCTGGGCATGTCCTGCACGTGATCGCTGATGACGTGCATGGTGCTGCCATCGGCAGCCGCCAGCCCGAACGCACACCGGTTGGCCTGCAGATGTTCGCCCAGCAGGCGCACGCTGGTGTCGATGATGTGCCGCGGATCGGAGACATGCTGCAAGGCGTCTTCGAGCATCAGCAGGAAGCTGTCGCGACGCTCGACGCGGCGCTGCGCGGTGACATCGAAGCCATGCACCAGGATCGCGTCGACGTGCCCATCGCTGTCGCGCATCGGCTGGTACAGGAAGTCCACGAAGGTTTCGTCAGGCGCGCTGCCCGGCGTGCGCTGCAGGTAGGCCGTCATCGATTCGCCGATGAAAGGCCGCCCACTGCGGCGCACGTCGTCGAGCAGTGCCAGATAGCCTTGGTCGGCGATTTCCGGCATCGCCTCCAGCAAGGGACGGCCGAGGAGTGGCCGCTCACCGACGAGATCGTGGAAGCGTTGGTTGACCGTCTCGAAGACGTAGTCCGGGCCCCGCAACACCGCCATGAAGGCCGGAGTCTGATCGAGCGCTGGCGCTGCGGCACGCGTCGCCGCGCTGCGATCTGACTGATCTGTCGCCTTGACAGGTGCAGCGGCGACATATAGCGCACCCACCTGCCGGCCGGCATCCAGCACCGGGCTGCACGACCAGGTCGACAGATCCAAGGCGGCGTGTGCGCCGGCAGACAGCGTGTCGGTGGCGTCGGGGCCAGTCAGCTCGGCAAGCGGCCGGCCGAACGCGGTCGGGTGACGCTCGCCCAATGTGTCGATGCAGGCATCGTTGTAAACGCAGTGCCCGTGCTCGCCCCACACCAGCAGCATCGGATGCCGTGCATGCAGGCAGATCGATAGGGTAGTACGCAGCGCCGGATGACCGCACAGCAGCGGATCGGCGGCGCATGCGGACGCCAAGAGCAGGGCGGCAGTTTCGCTCGTCTCCGGCAGCAAGCCGGCATACGGCGACACGGCACTCTCCATCCAGCAACCCGCCTGTCGTTTTCGATGCCTGGATTTTAGTGGCAACCGGTCGGCTGGCAACCCGGGCCGCGATCATCGGTCAGGCTGCAACAGGGCAGGGCGCACGGCTCAGCTGCTGGCGCCGCTCAGCTGCCGGGCACGCAAGAGAGCGTTGACCAGCTCCTCGGAGAGGTAGGGCTTGGTCAGGATCACGCCGCGTTCGAAGCCGGCAGGGATACTGGTACTGGCGACGCCGGTGGCCAGCACGAACGGGATGCCGCGCTCGGACAGCAGCCGCGCAACCGGCTCGCTGGTTTCCCCGTTGCCCAGCCGATAGTCCAGCACGGCGATATCGGGCGCATCGTCCTGGATCAACCGCAGGGCCTGATGGACTTCGCCGACCGGGCCGGCGACGGCCGCGCCAGCATGGACCAGTTGCAACTCGAGCAGCATGGCATTCATGTCATCGTTTTCGACCACGAGTACCCGAACTCCACGCAACACCGACATTGCTTACTCCTTCACCAAGTCGGCCAGTATATCGGCCCTGACCAGGCACGGTGCCGCCAACGCCTCAGGCACCTGAATTTGTCAGGCGCGTTGTGACACTGTTCGTTTCATTCTCAAGTCGCTATACTGCGCGGCCACGCCGAAGTGGCGGAATCGGTAGACGCAGCGGACTCAAAATCCGCCGCCCTTAAAAGCGTGTGGGTTCGAGTCCCACCTTCGGCACCAGGATGTTGCGGTTTCAGCAAAGCCCTTTCGGCAAACGCCGAAGGGGCTTTTTGCTATCGGCGGTCGGGCGACGGAGCGCACGCAGCAGCAGTGGCGTTTTAGCCGTGCGTGCACCCGGCATGTTGATCGCGCTGGAACCCAGCCTGGCGCTGTGGCTTGTTTGATGTCTGCGTATGCGGCGCCGCTGCGCCTGGCAGCTCACGCAATGCGCCTTGCGTTCCATGCGAAGCAATGTGCGCCCTCATTCGCTCCGCCCCATGCCGTCGATTCGCCGCGTGTGGCGACCACATGCGTGACGCTGACATGGTGTGTTTGTCCATCGCCGCCGACAACAGCGCAGGCACGCAACCATCACGCACGGTGCGTACCGTGGAGCTCTCCTTCAAGCAGGTGGCCTCCATGGACTACGATTCTTCGCAGCAATTGCGCATTCTTCGCGACATCCACGATACCAAGCCGGTATCGGACGAAGAGGGAAACTGGGCGGTACGTGCGGGCTATGCCACCCAGGCCGAAGACGGCGACATCGATCTGACGCATGAGGGTCGCAAGGCACTGGATGATGGCCAGGCCTGAGGCTCCTGCATCCAGCACGTGCGGGTCGCGCAAGCTGGTCGCGCCGCGCGAGTGATCGTCGGCACTCGTCGAGATGTGCGTGCGCGTGCACTGCAGGCAGGCAAGAGTGACGAATGCCTACAGGCGCCACGTCTTCGAACATGGACGCGAGGGACGAGCCTGCAGCTCGCGGGACATCGATCGTCAGACAAAAAAAGCCCCGGCATTGCCGGGGCTTTCAGATGATTGGCGTCCCCACGGGGATTCGAACCCCGGTGTCCACCGTGAAAGGGTGGTGTCCTAGGCCTCTAGACGATGGGGACGCGTATCAAAACCTCGTTGTCCAAACCAGACGGCCTAATGTCTGAAATGGTGGAGCCAGGCGGGATCGAACCGCCGACCTCCTGCATGCCATGCAGGCGCTCTCCCAGCTGAGCTATGGCCCCGCGTTGCTGCGAGCCGGCAATCATAGCGACTGAAAACGACTTTGGGAAGCGGTCTGCGCAAAAAAGATGCGCTGCCATCGTTGGGTGTCGATGACGGTATGCCCACGCGCGCGAAAGTGCGTTGTGCGTTGTGCGTTCTTCGCGGGCTTGCCATCAGTGGCGCATTCGCATTCTGGGCGCCTCGTCGTTGGTGGCACGGCGCATTGCATCATGCATCGACGCGCTTGCTGACGTTACGCAGTGTCCAATGCAATGCCGTGCTTGCCGCCAGCTCTTCCAGAGCGAGCTGACGGTGACACCTGGCGCAGGAGCTAAGATCGATCTGCACAGGTGAGGCATCGGCGCGTTCGCCCGCGCAGACGTTACGTGCGTGCTCCATTGTGCAGCAGTGGCAGCCATCAGTTCACAAGCACGCGGGGGCGAAGCGGCGCTGAAGCGGAACGCGCGTCGTGGCGCAGGACTGCTGCAGCGCGCCCTCGCGGTCACACGCGCGCGCAAAACGCATAAAAAAGCCCCGGCATTGCCGGGGCTTTCAGATGATTGGCGTCCCCACGGGGATTCGAACCCCGGTGTCCACCGTGAAAGGGTGGTGTCCTAGGCCTCTAGACGATGGGGACGCGTATCAAAACCTGAGTTGTCATTTCAGACGGCCTAATGTCTGAAGTGGTGGAGCCAGGCGGGATCGAACCGCCGACCTCCTGCATGCCATGCAGGCGCTCTCCCAGCTGAGCTATGGCCCCACGAAACTGAGAACGAAATGATAGCGGCCTGTGAATGTTCGCGCAAGCGCTTTTTCATTCCGAATGAGACGGCGCACGTGCGCTGCACAGGCTCACTTGACGCCGTGCAGGTCGCGCAGCTGGGTCTGCCGCGCGCCGAAGTAAGCGGCGAGATCGGCAATGTCCTGGTCGCTTAGTGCGGTTGCCTGCGCGGTCATCAACGGATGCTGGCGGTCGCCGCTGCGATACGCCTGCAACGCATGCGCCAGGTAGTCGCCGTACTGGCCACCGAGTTTGGGATAACTGGGGTCGATCGGCGCATTGCCGTCGGCACCGTGGCAATCAACGCAGCTCTGGCCGGTGGCCTTGCCCTTGGCGTGTGCCAGCTTGTCGCCGGCATCGGCGCGGCCGGTCGGCAGGCCGGCGGAGGAGCCCGAGCCATGTTCGCCGCTGGCGTGGCCGGCATCGCCGGCGGAGTGGTCGGTGGACTCGACCTGGGATTGGGAGCAGGCCGCCATCAGGGCAGCGACCAGGACGATGGCTAGACGCGGAGCGTGCAGGGCGTTCGGCATGTGGGCGCTTATTTGAGGGTGGACAGAAAGGCTGAGATGTCGGCGATGTCCTGCTCGGAGAAACTCTGTGCCTGCGCCTGCATGGTCGGATGCTTGCGCTTGCCCTGGCGGTACTCGGTCAGCGCCTGCGTCAGGTATTGGGCAGACTGCCCGCCGATCTTGGGCACGCGATAGCTGGGGTAGGCGTTCTTGTAGCCGGTGACGCCGTGGCAGCCCTGGCAGGTATAGGCAAGCAGGCGACCGTTGGAGGGATTGCCGGACGGTGCAGCGGCTGCGGGTGCGGGGGCGGCCGTGGCAGGTGCCGGCGTGGCCGGAGCTGCAGGCGTGACGGATGGTGTTGCTGATGCGCCCCCAAACGGCAGGAAGACGACCAGAGCGAGACAAGCGGCGAGCGGCTGCGGGCGCATGGTTTCGTATCCGGAAGACTGATTGAGCGTCCGCACGTGGGGGCGTGACGGAACCGGACCGAGTATGCCTGCGATTTGGCGCGGCGCAAACGGGGTGAATACGCGAAGTTGAACAGACCATGACCTTTGGCGCATTGGCGGCATACGTGCCCTGGTGGTTTACTTGCCTACAACACCTGTTCACGCATCCACTAGGACACGACGATGTCGCCATTTTCCTTCTTGCCCGGCCGCAGCGGAACCTGCGCGCTGGCCTTGTTTATCTCCACCAGCCTGTTATTGGGCGGTTGCAAGACCGGCGACAGTGAGGCTAAGGCTGCAGAAGAAAAAAAGACCGTGGACGCGGTGCCGGTGGAGACCGCCAAGGCGGCGCGGCGCGCGGTGGCCGCCAGTTACACCGGCACCGCGGCGCTGGAGCCGCGCGCCGAAGCGCAGGTGGTGGCCAAGACCTCGGGCGTTGCGCTGGCGGTGATGGTGGAAGAAGGCCAGAAAGTCTCGGCAGGCCAGGCACTGGTGCGACTGGATCCGGATCGCGCGCACCTGGCAGTGGCGCAGAGCGAAGCGCAACTGCGCAAGCTGGAAAACAGTTATCGCCGCGCCACCCAGTTGGTGGGCCAGCAACTGGTGAGCGCAGCGGATGTGGATCAGCTCAAGTTCGATGTCGAAAACAGCCGTGCGCAGCACCGTCTGGCATCGCTGGAGTTGTCCTACACCACGGTGCAGGCGCCGATTTCCGGCGTGATCGCCTCGCGTTCGATCAAGACCGGCAACTTCGTGCAGATCAACACGCCGATCTTTCGGATCGTCGACGATTCGCAGCTGGAAGCCACGCTCAACGTGCCCGAGCGCGAGCTGGCGACGCTCAAATCCGGCCAGCCGGTGACCTTGTTGGCCGATGCGCTGCCCGGCCAGCAGTTCGTCGGCAAGGTGGACCGCATTGCGCCGGTGGTGGATTCGGGCAGCGGCACGTTCCGGGTGGTCTGCGCGTTCGGCAAGGGCGCCGAGTCGTTGCAGCCGGGCATGTTCGGGCGCATCCGTATCGATTACGACCAGCGCAAGGATGCGTTGGTGATCCCGCGCCTGGCGTTGCTCGACGACGGCGAGCCGGCGGTGTTCGTGGTGCGTAATGGCAAAGCCAGTCGCGTACCGGTGAAGCTGGGCTACGCCGAAGGGCCGTGGCTGGAAGTGCGCCAGGGTTTGAAAGAGGGCGATCAGGTAGTGACGGTCGGCAAGGTGGCGCTGCGCGATGGCACTGCCGTGCAGGTGATCGGCCAGCCCGATCGCAAGCCGGTCGCCACTGCTCCGGCTGCTGCACGCGATGAGACGCACGCATGAGTGACCAAGGCAACCCGCACGGTCCCGTGCACGACCCGCATGCGCCATCGCCCGGTGGTGGCCTGGTCGCCTTCGCCACGCGGCGACGGGTAACCATCGCCATGATCACCGTGACCATGCTGCTGTTCGGCCTGATCGCGCTGCGCAGCCTCAAGGTCAATCTGCTGCCGGATCTGAGCTATCCCACGCTCACCGTGCGCACCGAATACACCGGTGCGGCGCCAGCGGAAATCGAGACGTTGGTGACTGAGCCGGTGGAAGAGGCCGTCGGCGTGGTCAAGAACCTGCGCAAGCTCAAGTCGATCTCGCGCACAGGGCAGAGCGATGTAGTGCTGGAGTTTGCCTGGGGCACCAACATGGACCAGGCCAGCCTGGAGGTGCGCGACAAGATGGAAGCCTTGTCGCTGCCGCTGGAAACCAAGCCGCCGGTGTTGCTGCGCTTCAATCCTTCCACCGAGCCGATCATGCGGCTGGCGCTGTCGCCCAAGCAGGCGCCGGCCTCCGACACCGATGCGATCCGCCAGCTCACCGGGCTGCGTCGGTATGCCGACGAAGACCTGAAAAAGAAGCTCGAGCCGGTGGCTGGCGTGGCCGCGGTCAAGGTCGGTGGCGGGCTGGAAGACGAGATCCAGGTCGATATCGATCAGCAGAAACTCGCTCAGCTCAATCTGCCGATCGACAACGTGATCACTCGGCTCAAGGAGGAGAACGTCAACATCTCCGGCGGTCGGCTCGAAGAAGGCTCGCAGCGCTACTTGGTGCGTACGGTCAACCAGTTCGTGGATCTGGACGAGATCCGCAACATGTTGGTCACCACGCAGAGCAGCAGCGGCAGCGCGGCCGAAGCGGCGATGCAGCAGATGTATGCCATTGCGGCGTCCACCGGTTCGCAGGCGGCGCTTGCAGCTGCAGCCGAGGTGCAGAGCACCTCGTCGGCGTCCAGCAGCAGTATTGCCGGCGGCATGCCGGTGCGGCTGAAGGATGTGGCGCAGGTGCGCCAGGGCTACAAGGAACGCGAGGCGATCATCCGCCTGGGCGGCAAGGAAGCGGTGGAGCTGGCGATCTACAAGGAAGGTGACGCCAACACCGTGTCCACTGCCGCTGCGCTGCGCAATCGCCTGGAGCAACTCAAGGCGACAGTGCCGGGCGACGTCGACATCACCACCATCGAAGACCAGTCGCACTTCATCGAACACGCGATCAGCGACGTCAAGAAGGACGCGGTGATCGGCGGCCTACTGGCGATCCTGATCATCTTCCTGTTCCTGCGCGATGGCTGGAGTACGTTCGTCATCAGCCTGTCGTTGCCGGTGTCGATCATCACCACGTTCTTCTTCATGGGCCAGCTGGGGCTGAGCCTCAACGTGATGTCGCTGGGCGGGCTGGCCTTGGCCACCGGCCTGGTAGTGGACGATTCGATCGTGGTGCTGGAGAGCATTGCCAAGGCACGCGAACGCGGCTTGAGCGTGCTGGACGCGGCCATTGCCGGCACCCGTGAAGTGAGCATGGCGGTGATGGCCTCTACGCTAACCACCATTGCGGTGTTCCTGCCGTTGGTCTTCGTGGAAGGCATCGCCGGTCAGTTGTTCCGCGACCAGGCGTTGACGGTGGCGATCGCGATCGCGATCTCGCTGGTGGTGTCGATGACGCTGATCCCGATGCTGAGCTCGCTCAAGGGGGCGCCGCCGATGGCGTTCCCGGACGAGCCAAGCCATCCGGATTGGCAGCCGGAGCAGCGTTGGCTCAAGCCGGTGGCGGCCGGGCGGCGCGGGGCCGGAGCGAGCGTGCGGTATGCGTTCTTCGGCGCAGCGTGGGCGGTGGTCAAACTGTGGCGTGGCATTGCGCGGGTGGTGGGGCCGGTAATGCGCAAGGCCAGCGACCTGGCGATGGCACCCTATGGGCGCGCCGAGCGTGGTTATCTGGCGATGTTGCCGGCGGCCTTGAGGCGTCCTGGCCTGGTGCTGGGGCTGGCAGCGGCCGCATTTATCGGCACGGTGTTTCTGGTGCCGATGCTGGGCGCGGACCTGATTCCGCAGCTGGCCCAGGATCGCTTCGAAATGACCGTCAAACTGCCGTCCGGCACGCCGCTGGCGCAGACCGATGCGCTGGTGCGCGAGCTGCAGCTGGCCCATGACAAGGACCCCGGCGTTGCCTCGTTGTACGGCGTCAGTGGCAGCGGCACGCGGCTGGATGCCAACCCCACCGAGAGCGGCGAGAACATCGGCAAGCTCACCGTGGTGATGGCCGGCGGCGGCAACCCCGACGTGGAAGCGGCCGCCACGCAGCGGCTGCGCAGCAGCATGGCCGGGCATCCGGGCGCGCAGGTGGATTTTGCGCGGCCGGCGTTGTTCAGTTTTTCGACGCCCCTGGAAGTGGAACTGCGCGGGCAGGATCTGGGCGAGTTGGAACAGGCCGGGCAGAAGCTGGCGGCGATGCTGCGCGCCAATGGCCACTATGCGGACGTGAAATCCACCGTGGAGGAGGGCTTCCCGGAAATCCAGATCCGCTTCGATCAGGAACGCGCCGGTGCGTTGGGGCTGACCACGCGGCAGATCGCCGATGTCATCGTCAAGAAGGTGCGCGGCGATGTGGCCACGCGCTACAGCTTCCGCGATCGCAAGATCGATGTGCTGGTGCGTGCGCAGCATAGCGACCGCGCCAGCGTGGAGGCGATTCGCCAGCTGATCGTCAACCCGGGCAGCAGCCGGCCGGTGCGTCTGGCGGCCGTGGCCGAAGTGCTGGCGACCACCGGCCCCAGCGAGATCCATCGCGCGGATCAGACCCGCGTGGCGATCGTGTCGGCCAGCCTGAAGGACATCGACCTGGGCGGTGCGGTGCGTGAAGTGGAGACGATGGTGCGCAAGGACCCGCTCGCTGCCGGCGTGGGCATGCACATCGGTGGGCAGGGCGAGGAACTGGCGCAGTCGGTCAAGTCGCTGTTGTTCGCGTTCGGGCTGGCGATCTTTCTGGTGTATCTGGTGATGGCCTCGCAGTTCGAATCGCTGCTGCATCCGTTCGTCATCCTGTTCACGATCCCGCTGGCGATGGTGGGCGCGGTGCTGGCGCTGCTGATGACCGGCAAGCCGGTCTCGGTGGTGGTGTTCATCGGCCTGATCCTGCTGGTGGGGCTGGTGACCAAGAACGCGATCATCCTGATCGACAAGGTCAACCAGCTGCGCGAAGACGGCGTGCCCAAGCGCGAGGCATTGATCGAAGGCGCACGCTCGCGCCTGCGTCCGATCATCATGACCACGCTGTGCACCTTGTTCGGCTTCCTGCCGCTGGCAGTGGCCATGGGCGAGGGCGCGGAGGTGCGCGCACCGATGGCGATCACCGTGATCGGCGGCCTGTTGGTCTCGACGCTGCTGACCTTGCTGGTGATACCGGTGGTGTACGACCTGCTGGACCGGCGTGCCGATGCCTACTACCTGGAGCGTGGCCGGCGCATGGCACGACGCGAGGCACCCACCGGCGGTCATACCGACGGACTGGAGGCGCTATGAGCGTTGCTGCCTTCAGCATCCGCCGGCCGGTCACCACCATCATGTGCTTCGTATCGTTGGTGGTGGTGGGGCTGATCGCCGCGTTCCGGCTGCCGCTGGAAGCCTTGCCGGACATCTCCGCGCCATTCCTGTTCGTGCAGTTGCCGTACACCGGCTCCACCCCGGATGAGGTGGAGCGCAACCTGGTGCGGCCGGCCGAAGAAGCCCTGGCGACGATGACCGGCATCAAGCGCATGCGCTCCACGGCCACTGCCGATGGCGCCAACATCTTCATCGAGTTCAGCGACTGGGATCGCGACATCGCCATTGCCGCCTCGGACGCGCGCGAGCGTCTGGATGCCATCCGCGACGATCTGCCGGACGATCTGCAGCGCTTCCATATCTTCAAGTGGTCCAGCAGCGACGAGCCGGTGCTCAAGGTGCGCCTGGCCAGCCAGACTGACCTGACCGGCGCCTATGACATGCTGGACCGCGAGTTCAAGCGGCGTATCGAGCGCATCCCCGGCGTAGCGAAGGTGGAGATTTCCGGCGCGCCGCCGAACGAAGTCGAAATCGCCATCGCACCGGACCGCCTCACCGCGCACGACCTCAGCCTCAACGACTTGAGCGAGCGGCTGGGCAAGCTCAATTTCTCGGTATCTGCCGGCCAGATCGACGACAACGGCCAGCGCATCCGCGTGCAGCCGATCGGCGAACTGCGCGATCTGCAGGAATTGCGCGAGCTGGTGCTCAATGCCAAGGGCCTGCGCCTGGGTGATATCGCCCA
This sequence comes from Xanthomonas cannabis pv. cannabis, assembly GCF_000802365.1. Taxonomy (GTDB): domain Bacteria; phylum Pseudomonadota; class Gammaproteobacteria; order Xanthomonadales; family Xanthomonadaceae; genus Xanthomonas; species Xanthomonas cannabis. The sequence continues at coordinate 18,927 of NZ_JSZE01000078.1, read as the reverse complement.
GGTGCGCCTGAAGCCGACCCGCATGAACTACGGTCGCCGGCTCGATGGGCGGCCGGCGATCGGTCTGGACATCTACAAGGAGCGCAGCGCCAACCTGGTGGACGTCTCGCGGCTGGCCTTGAAGGAGGTCGAGGACATCCGCGCCGAGCCGGCAATGCGCGATGTGCAGGTCAAGGTCATCGACAATCAGGGCAAGGCGGTGACCTCGTCGCTGGCCGAACTGGCCGAAGCCGGCGCGGTAGGGTTGCTGCTGTCGATCACCGTGCTGTTCTTTTTCCTGCGGCACTGGCCCTCCACGCTGATGGTGACGCTGGCCATCCCGATCTGCTTTGCGATCACGCTAGGCTTCATGTATTTCGTCGGTGTCACCCTCAACATCCTGACCATGATGGGCCTGTTGCTGGCGGTCGGCATGCTGGTCGACAACGCGGTGGTGGTGGTGGAAAGCATCTACCAGGAGCGCGAACGCACGCCCGGGCAGCCGCAACTGGCGGCGCTGCTGGGCACGCGTAGCGTGGCGATCGCGCTCAGCGCCGGCACGCTCTGCCATTGCATCGTGTTCGTGCCGAACCTGTTCGGCGAGACCAACAACATCAGCATCTTCATGGCGCAGATCGCGATCACCATTTCGGTGTCGCTGCTGGCGTCGTGGCTGGTGGCGATCAGCCTCATTCCGATGTTGTCGGCGCGCATGAAGACACCGCCGATGGTGACCTCCGAGCGCGGCGTGATCGCGCGGCTGCAGCGGCGTTACGCGCGCGTGCTGGCATGGACGCTGGCGCATCGCGGCTGGAGCGTGACCGGAATCATCCTGGTCAGTGCGATCAGCCTGGTGCCGATGAAGCTGACCAAGGTCGACATGTTCGGTGGCGATGGCGGCAACGAGGCCTATATCCAGTATCAGTGGAAGGGCTCATACACGCGCGAGCAGCTGGGCAATGAGATCGGCCGGGTGGAAAACTATCTCGAAGCCAATCGCGCCAAATACCACATCACGCAGATCTATTCGTGGTTCAGCGAGGTGGAAGGCAGCAATACCGTGGTGACCTTCGACGCGAGCAAGGTCAAGGACCTGCCGCCGTTGCTGGAACAGATCCGCAAGGAGCTGCCGCGGTCTGCGCGTGCCGATTACAGCATCGGCAATCAAGGCGACGGTGGCAGCGGCAATCAAGGCGTGCAGGTGCAGTTGGTCGGCGATTCGACCGAGGCGCTCAAGGCGTTGGCGGACGACGTGATTCCGCTGCTGGCACAACGCAAGGAACTGCGCGACGTGCATGTGGACACCGGCGATCGCACCAGCGAACTGGCAATTCGGGTGGATCGGGAGCGGGCGGCGGCGTTCGGCTTCAGTGCCGAACAGGTGGCCAGCTTCGTGGGCTTGGCGTTGCGTGGCACGCCGTTGCGCGAGTTCCGGCGTGGCGACAACGAGGTGCCGGTGTGGGTACGCTTTGCCGGTGCCGAACAGAGCAAGCCGGAAGACCTGGCCAGCTTTACGGTGCGCACCAAGGATGGCCGCAGCGTGCCGTTGCTGAGCCTGGTGGAGGTGCAGATCCGTCCGGCCGCCACCCAGATCGGCCGCACCAATCGGCAGACCACGCTGACCATCAAGGCCAACCTGGCGGAGAAGGTCACCGTGCCGGAGGCGCGCGCTGCGATGGAAAAACCGCTCAAGGCGATGCGTTTCCCTGCCGGCTACAGCTACACCTTCGACGGCGGCGATTACCAGGATGATGGCGAGGCGATGGGCCAGATGGTGTTCAACCTGGTGATCGCGCTGGTGATGATTTACGTGGTGATGGCCGCCGTCTTCGAGTCGCTGTTGTTCCCGGCGGCGATCATGAGCGGCGTGCTGTTTTCCATTTTCGGGGTATTCTGGCTGTTCTGGATCACCGGTACTGCGTTCGGAATCATGTCCTTCATCGGCATCCTGGTGTTGATGGGCGTGGTGGTGAACAACGGCATCGTGATGATCGAGCACATCAACAATCTGCGCCGCCGCGGCATGGGGCGCACGCAGGCGCTGGTGGAGGGGTCACGCGAGCGGCTGCGGCCGATCATGATGACCATGGGGACCGCCATCCTGGCGATGGTGCCGATCTCGCTGACCAGCACCACGATGTTCAGCGACGGCCCGCCGTACTTCCCGATGGCGCGCGCCATTGCCGGCGGCCTGGCCTTTTCGACGGTGGTGAGCCTGCTGTTCCTGCCGACGATCTACGCGATCCTCGACGACATGAGCAGCGGCGCAGCGGCGCTGGTACGACGTGCACGCGGTGTGCCGAAGACAACGCCGATGAATGCTGCGTTGGAGTAGCGAACAAGGTGATGCCTAACAACGCGGCTGTGGCTCTTGAAGGCGCGATGCATCAAGCCCCACTCCCCCTGGGAGCGGGGTTGGGGTGAAGGTACGGGTCTCCGGTTGATACAGACACCGAGGCACCTGCCTGTTAGCCACTGGCTTCGGCGAGAGGCGGCTGCGCGGCCGGGAATCGGCTCTTCGGCGCGGCAGACGTCCTGCCCGACGCGCCGTCGCGGCACATCCCTGCGCCGCTCTCCGCCACTCCCCGGCCGCGCTGCCGCCCCGGCGAGTGGTTGCCGTGGTGTTGAGCAGCGAAATGGTGGGGCAGCCGCGTTCTGCCTGTGCATCGAGAACTCGACCACTGCGTTCCCCGGCACGTGCTGTGCAGCAACCCCAGTCAATCAGCGCCGAGGCGCTGGTTGACCAGCTTCCAACCGCGCCTGACGAAGCCAACCAATCGAGCCGGGATCGCTAAGGAGGCGGCTCTGGCGGCTAGGTACGGCAGTGTGGGTGAGTTGATGCAGAGCCTTGAACCATCCAGCTTGCTGGATAAGGCACCCGGCACTCAGCCCGCACGCACCTGGCGCACGATCGCCGCGGCCTTGGCCGAGCTTTCCTTGACCTTGTCCCACTGGCCCTGTGCCAGCCAGTCCTTAGGCACCATCCACGAACCACCGATGCACAGCACGTTGGGCTGCGACAGGAACTCGGCGGCATTGGCTTCGCTGATGCCGCCGGTGGGGCAAAGCTTGAGCTCGGACAACGGACCGGCCAGGCCCTTCAGCATTTGCAGACCGCCCACGGCGGTGGCCGGGAACAGCTTGCACACCCGGAAGCCGAGGCCCATCAGGGTCAGCAGCTCGGTCGGCGTCGCTGCGCCAGGTACGGCCGGAATCGGCGCATCGGCCAGCAGGCGTGCCAGCGGTGCGGGCGTGCCCGGGGTCACCAGGAAGTCGGCGCCGGCATCCACCGACTGACGCAACTGCAGCTCGCTCAGCACGGTACCTGCGCCAATCACGATGTTGGGAAGCTCGCGCTTGAGCATCGCCAGCGCGTCGATCGCCACCGGCGTGCGCAAGGTCAGCTCGATCGCGGGCAGGCCGCCTTCCAGCAGCGCATCGGCGACGCGGCGCGCCTGGTCCAGCGTGTCGACGGTGACCACCGGCAGGATGCCGGCATCGCGCAGCAGCTGTTCGGCGGTGTTCTGGGTCTGGGCAATCGTCATTGCAACTCCATTAGACGGCGGCCGCCGGGGCGACCGCGCAGAGGGAAGGGGTCAGGCGTCCTTGGACTCGTGCGGTGCGGCCGCCGCGGCCGCATCGGCCCCGAGTTCGTATTCGGCGTCGTAGCTCCACAGCGCACCGTCCGGATGGGTCGGGCCGCAGGAAATGGAGATCGCGCCCTGGTCGGCCGGGCCGACGACCTGCCGGTTGATCGCAAACAGGTTGCGGCCCAGGTCGTTGCCCGCCACGGCGGTGTTCGGCGCCACCTCGCGCGATGCCCATTCTTCGGCCGAGACCAGCACTTCCAGGATGCCGGCTTCGCCGTCCAGACGCACGATGTCGCCTTCGCGGACGCGTCCGATCGGGCCGCCGCGCGCCGCCTCGGGGGTGAGATGGATCGCCGCCGGGAACTTGCCCGACGCGCCGGAAAGACGGCCATCGGTCACCAAGGCCACGCGGCGGCCCTGGTTCTGCAACAGGCCCAGCAACGGCGCCATCGAATGCAGTTCGGGCATGCCGTTTGCGCGCGGGCCCTGGTAGCGCAGCACCACCACGAAATCGTGCGGCAGCACGCCGGCGGCATGCAGCTTGTTGAGCACCTGCGGCGTGTCGATCACCACCGCCGGCGCTTCGATCGTGCGATGCTGCGGCTTGACCGCCGACAGCTTGATCAGCGACCGCCCCAGGTTGCCGCGCAGCAGGCGTAGACCGCCCTGCGCTTCGAAGGCATCGCTGACCGGGCGCGCCACGCTGTCGTCGGCGGTGGTCGCGGTACCCGGAACATAGGTGACCTTGCCGTCCTGCAGGCGCGGCTCGTTGACGTAGGCGCGCATGCCGCCTTCGACCACGGTGGGCAGGTCGTCGTGCATGTAACCGGCGTCCATCAGCTCGCGGAACACGAACGCAGTGCCGCCCGCGGCCTGGAAGCGGTTCACGTCGGCCTCCCCGTTCGGGTAGACGCGGGTCAGCAGCGGCACGGTCTGCGAAATCAGATCCATGTCGTCCCAGGTCAGCACGATGCCGGCCGCACGTGCCACCGCGATCCAGTGGATGGTGTGGTTGGTCGAGCCGCCGGTGGCCATCAGCGCGACCACCGCGTTGACGATGGCGCGCTCGTCGATCAGGCGGCCGAACGGGCGGAAATCCTGGCCCAGCGCAGAAATGGCCAACGCACGTGCGGTGCCCTCGCGGGTCAACGCGTCGCGCAGCGGCAATTCCGGGTTGACGAACGAGGCGCCGGGCAGCTGCACGCCCATCGCCTCCAGCAACACCTGATTGGAATTGGCGGTGCCGTAGAAGGTGCAGGTGCCGGGCGAGTGGTACGAGGAAGATTCCGCTTCCAGCAGTTCGGCGCGGGTGGCTTCGCCGGCCGCATAGCGCTCGCGCACTTCGGCCTTCTGCTTGTTCGGGATGCCCGGCGTCATCGGGCCGGCCGGCATGAAGATCGCCGGCAGGTGCCCGAATGCCAGCGCACCGATCAGCAGCCCCGGCACGATCTTGTCGCATACGCCCAGGTACACCACGCTGTCGAACATGTCGTGACTCAGGCCGATCGCGGCAGCCTGGGCAATGTTGTCGCGCGAGAACAGCGACAGTTCCATGCCGGCGCGGCCCTGGGTCACGCCGTCGCACATGGCCGGCACGCCACCGGCGACCTGCGCGGTGGCGCCGAGCGAACGCGCCGTGTCGCGGATCAGCTGCGGATAATGCTCGAACGGCTGATGCGCCGACAGCATGTCGTTGTAGGCAGTGATGATGCCCAGATTGGGGGTGGCCGCACCGCGCAGGCGCGACTTGTCGGTCGGCTCGGACGCAGCAAAGCCATGGGCAAGATTGCCGCAGCTCAAACGGCTACGGAACGGTCCCTCGCGCAGGGCGGCATCGAGACCGGCCAGATACGCCGCGCGCGACGGCGCGCTGCGCTTGCGGATACGGTCGGTGACAGCTTGGATGTTCGGATGCAGGCTCATTGGCTACCGGCTATGAGAAACGGGAAAGAGAAGTGCACTTTTAATTCCCCGCACATGGATGTGCGGGCTGTTGCGAAGGACTCGCACAAGATCGGCTCCTGCGAGGGGACGCGCATCACTGACACCAATGCACCCGCAAGCGCGGGCCAGGCTGCTGCAGCGCCACGCGGATCGGGTACTCGCCGACGTCCTCGCCTGCCAGTGCGGCCTGCAGCACATCCAGCTTCTGCTTGCCGCGCAACAGCAGCAGGCGGGTCGGGATCGCGGACAGACCGGCAGGCGTGAGGGTGATGCGCAACGGCCACTGGTTCGCGCCCGGGCAGCCGGTCGCATCCAGCGAGGCGTACGGCTGCGGGCTGGCGAGCGCCTTGGGCAGGTCGGTCGAGCCGGGGAACAGCGAAGCGGTGTGCCCGTCGCCGCCCATGCCCAGCACCGCCAGACAGGCCGGCTCGGCATGGGTGGCCTGCAGGTTGGCGGTGTGCACGCACTCGGGCAACTGCTTGCCGGGGCGCACCAGCGGGATGAAGGTGGCCGCCGGTGCGTGGGTCAGGAAGCTGTGATTGACCAGCCAGGCGTTGCTGTCCTGGTCCTGCGGCGAGAGCCAGCGCTCGTCGACCAGGCCTACCTCCACCCGCGACCAGTCCAGCGGGCGGTGGGCGAGGGATTCGTACACCGGCGCCGGCGTCGTGCCGCCCGAGAGCAGCATGCGCGCCTGGCCACGCCGCGATATCTCCTGTTCGAGCAGGTCGGCCATTTCGCTGGCCACCGCCTCGGTCCACTCGGCCGGGTCTTCGTAACGCACCAGGGTGATGCGCGGGTTGTCCTGCAGGTTCATCGCTGCTCCCCGGGGTGCTGGCGTTGCGCGTCCACCGCATACGCGGCGGCGCCAAGCAGACCGGCATGGGGATGCATGACCGCCAGCGACGGCACCCGCGACATGATGGCGGAGAACCGCCCCTTGTGTTCGAAACGCTGGCGGAAGCCGGAGTGCTGCAGCGAATCCAGCACCTTGGGCACCAGCCCGCCGGTGAGGAACACGCCGTCCCAGGCGCCCTGCATCAGCACCATGTCGCCGGCGATCGCACCGAAGATGGCGCAGAACAGGTCGATGGTGCGCGCCGAACGCGGGTCGCCAGCGGCTGCGCGTGCGGTGATGTCCTTGGGCTCCAGCGGGCCCGGGTCGACCCCGGCGATCTCGCTCAGAGCGCGATGGATGTTGACCAGCCCCGGCCCACAGATCAGGCGCTCGTTGGAGACCCGGCCGAACTGTTCGGAGAGGATCTCCAGCACCCGGATTTCCTCGGGCGTGCCCGGCGGGAAGCTGACATGACCACCTTCGGTTTCCAGCGGAAAACAGCGCCCGTTGCGGATGATCAGACCACCCACGCCCAGGCCGGTGCCGGGGCCGATCACGCCGTAGTTGCGCGGCTGATCGATCGGCGCCGGCCGCCAGCTGGCGCCGCCAACCTGCACCACGTCCTGTGGACGCAACAGGCTGATCGCCATGGCCTGGGCGGCAAAGTCGTTGATCAGGTGCAGCGTGCTGAAACCCAGCATGCTGGCGGTGCGCGTGCGCGAGATCACCCACGGATGATTGGTGATGCGGGCTTCGTCGCCATCGACGCGGCCGGCCACGGCGAACACGCCCTGGGTGGCCTGCACGCCGATCTGATCGAGGTAGTAACGCGCGGCTTCGCCAAGCGAAGCGAACTCCACCACCGCAAATTCGCGCGAGGTGTCATCCAGCAGCGGTACCGAGGCGTCGACATCGGCCAGCGCGAAGCGCGCGTTGGTGCCGCCGATATCGGCAACCAGCACCGGCTTGGAAGGAGCGGTCATGCGTTGTTTCCCTGTGCGTCTGTGGCCGGAGGCAGGAACGGGGTAGCGGCGTCGGGGCCCCAGCTGCCAGCCGGGTAGGGCTGCAGCGGCAGAGCAGCGTCCTTCCAGGCATCGCTGACGCTGTCGATCCAGGCCCAGGCGGCCTTGACCTCGTCATCGCGCACGAACAGGGCCGGGTTGCCGTTGAAGGCGTCCACGAATAGCCGCTCGTAGGCGATGCGGCGGTGCAGGCCAGTCGGCACCGACAGTTCCAGTTCCAGCGGCTGCAGTTCGATGGCGCCCCATTCCGGGCCGGCCAGGCTGCTCATCAGGCCGAGTTCGATGTTTTCCTGCGGCTGCAGCTGGAAGGTCAGGCGGTTGGGCACCGCGTTCTGGCGGTCCGGGCGCTCGAACAGCCAATGCGTGACCGGCTTGAGCGTCACCACGATCCGGGTGGAGCGCTCGGCCAGGCGCTTGCCGGTGCACAGGTGGAACGGCACCCCGGCCCAGCGCCAGTTGTCGATATGCGCAGTCACCGCGACGAAGGTTTCCACGTCGCTGCCTTCCGGCGGGTGATAGGCCTGCGCCGGTTGGCCATTGATGCTGCCGGCGGTGTAGCGGCCACGCACGCTGTCGTGCGCGGCGTGGTCGGCGGTCATCGGGCGCAGCGCCCGCAGCACCTTGACCTTCTCGTCGCGGATGCGGTCGGCTTCCAGCGAGGCCGGCGGCTCCATCGCCACCAGGCACAACAGCTGCAGGATATGGCTCTGGACCATGTCGCGCAGTGCGCCGGAGCGCGCGTAATACGCATCGCGCCCGTCCACGCCTTCGCTTTCGGCGACCAGGATCTGCACCGACTCGATGTAGGTGCGGTTCCACACCGCTTCGAGCAGCGTGTTGCCGAAGCGCAGCGCGATCAGGTTCTGCACCGCCGCCTTGCCCAGGTAATGGTCGAGACGGAACACGCGGTCTTCGTCGATCAGCGCGCCGATCGACTGCAGGATCTCGCGGGCGCTGTCCGAATCGTGTCCGATCGGTTTTTCCAGCATCAGCCGGTGCGGTGCTGCCAGCGCGCCACCCAGGGCCAGGCCCTGGCAGGTGCTGATGTACAGGCCCGGCGGAATCGCCAGATAGCTCACGCACTGGCGGTTGGCCAGCTCGCGCACCGCATTGGCCACTGACTCGGCATCGCGCAGATCCACCGAGCGGTAGTCCACCCGCTGCAGCAGTGTCTGGATCTGCTCTGGCGTGGCGATCGGCAACGCCTCGGTCAGGCGCGGCCGCAGCACTTCGCGGAAGGCCTCGGTGTCGTGCGGCGACAATGCCAGCGCACGGATGCGGAAGTCCTCCGGCAACAGGCCGTCGACGAACAGACGCAGCAGGGAGGGGAAGAGATAGCGCTGGGCGAGATCGCCGGTGGCGCCGAACAGGATCAGGGTGTTGTGCATGGACCGAGTTTCAGATTCTGGAGACATCGTTATCAGCGACTTGGCGGAAAGGCGCCGGACAGCCGGCGGTCGGTACGTCTGTTCCTGAGCGACACTTGCGTGTGCGCAGCGGGGGATGGACGCTGACGTCCAGCCCCCGATTGTTGCAGCAACGGGCGGCGAGGGGTTAGCGCCCCGGCGGCATACCTGCACCTGCGTGGCGGAATGCCGGGTGGCGAGTCACTGGTGACGCCACTGGAAACTGCGGCGTGCGTCGGTAGCGGCATGGTCCCTCCCGAGATCGATGTTGCCATGTGAAAACGATTACATGTCAGAATAAACCAATGCATTCGTTTGCACAGAGATTTCGCGCAAACGAGTCGTTCGTCATTGCCGTCGGGAGGGCCGAGGGCAGGGCGCATACACAGTCGAGGCCGAACGATGGCGAAAGTGCAGTTGGAAGGTGTCCGCAAGGTCTATGAAAACGGCCAGGTGGCGGTGCAGGGCGCAAGCTTCGAGGTCGCCGATGGCGAGTTGATGGTGCTGGTCGGGCCGTCCGGCTGCGGCAAGTCGACCTTGCTGCGCATGATCGCCGGGCTCGAGGACATCAGCGCCGGCACGCTGAAGATCGGCGAGCGCGTGGTCAACGACGTGGCGCCGAAAGACCGCGACATCGCCATGGTGTTCCAGAGCTATGCGCTGTATCCGCACATGACCGTGGCCGAGAATCTGGCTTTCGGGCTCAAGCTGCGCGGCCACCCGAAGCAGGTCATCGCCGAGCGCGTCAACAATGCAGCCGAGCTGCTGGGCCTGACCCCGATGCTGGACAAGCTGCCCAAGGCCATGTCCGGCGGCCAGCGCCAGCGCGTGGCACTGGGCCGGGCGATGGTGCGCGAATCCTCGGTGTTTCTGCTCGATGAGCCGCTGTCCAATCTGGACGCCAAGCTGCGCCACAGCGTGCGCACCGAGATCGCGCAGCTACATCGCAAGCTCGGCACCACCATGATCTACGTTACCCACGACCAGGTCGAGGCGATGACGCTCGGCCAGCGCATCGTGGTGCTCAAGGACGGCGTGATCCAGCAGATCGACAACCCGATGGCGCTGTACGATCGCCCGGCCAATCTGTTCGTGGCCGGCTTTCTGGGCAGCCCGGCAATGAATGTGCTGCAGGGGCGCCTGGACGAGCAGGATGGCCTGCACCTGGTGCTGGCCGACGGCTGGCGGGTGCCGTTGGGCGCTGCCCGGGTTGATCGTCGCTGGTTCGGTCAGGACGTGATCGTCGGCGTGCGCCCCGAACACCTGCAACCGTCCGAAGACGCACGGCTGGGCTTCGAGGCACGGGTGGAAGTGATCGAGCCGGTAGGCAACGAGATCTTCCTCAACCTGGACCGCGGCGGCCAGCCGCTGGTGATCCGTGTGGCGCCGCAGGCCCTGCCTGCGGTCGGGCAGCCGCTGCGCCTGGCCTTGCGCAGTGATGCGCTGCATTTCTTCGACCCGGCGACCGGGCAGCGGCTGGAACCGGCCTAACGCTCCAGGCCGGGAAGGAGGGCGAGCGGGCGGGCGCGGTGCGCGCCTGCCTGCAGCACGGCGTCATCCCCGAGGGCCAGATCCAGCGGAAGCACGGCCAGCGCCAGTGGTTCGGCGACGCTGACCACTGTCCCGATGGTGGTGCCGTCGAGCACGACGCTGTCGCCGGCTTCGGCCTTGCCTTCGATCTCCAGCAACTGCAACGCACGCTTGGCCTTGCCCAGAAAGTGCGTGCGCGCCACGATTTCCTGGCCGGGGTAGCAGCCCTTCTTGACGCTGAAGGCCTGCAGGCGGTCCAGCGCAAGTTGTTGCGGCGTCCATTGCTCGCGCTGGGCCTGCGGCAGGCGAACCAGCCCCAGTTGCAGATCTTCCTGGCGCCATCGCGCGTCGATGCTCGGCACTTCCATCGGCGCGGCCAATGCCGTGTCCTGCGCAAGCAGCAGCGTGCGCGGCCGCTCGGCAGTACCCATGTCCAGCGCGATATGCAGCGTTCCGATATCGGCATGTGCACCGTGCGCGCGTTGCGCCGGCTCGGAGCCGCCATACGCCGATAGCTTGATGGCGTTGATTGTCAGCTTGCGCCGGAACACGAAACGGCCGAGCTGCGCGGCGATCTCGGCTGCATTTCCGTCCGGCAACAGCATCAGCAATTGCGCGTCGTCCTCACGCAGGAGTGCGAAGATGGCAACCACGCGCCCCTTCGCCGTCAACCACGCATTCCATTGCCACTGCCCAATCGCCAGCGCCTGGACGTCATTGGCAAATTGGGCATGCGCAAACGCCACTGCATCCGCGCCGAGCAATCGGACGTATTGCATGTCGTGCAGGGAGCCAAAACCCTGCGGAATAAGATTCAGGTTGTCAGCCACGGAAGGGGAGGACTAAAATCGCAATGTTGTGAGACCACTATGATAGGCCATCCAACCCCCACGCCATCGCAGGATTCCGAGACGCAGCCTTCCCCTCAGGAGCACATTCCCGAGAAGAAGCCACTGCCCAAAGAGATCGGTGGGCGCGACGGCCCTGAGCCAACGCGCTACGGCGACTGGGAAAAAAATGGACGCTGCATCGATTTTTGAGCAGCTTTTAGCCACAGCGGCCTAGTGCCGCCCAGCCGAGATAACGAGCCCAGCGAATGGCGATCCGCGAACGTCCTCTTTCCCCGCATCTCCAGGTGTACCGCTGGCAGATCCAGATGGTGACCTCGATCCTCAATCGAGCCACCGGCATTGTTCTGTCGGTCGGCGCCTTGGGAATTGCCGCCGCCTTGCTCACATTGATGCTTGGCCCCGACCACTGGAATTGCCTGCGCGAACATGCTGCCGCCTGGTACGGGCAGGTGTTCCTGTTCGGCTGGACCTGGAGCTTTGCCTTCCACCTGTTCGGTGGGTTGCGCCACATCCTGCAGGACTTCGGCCAGGGCTACGCCGTGCGTTCGTTCGTCAGCCTGGGCTGGCTGTCGGTGGTGCTGAGCCTGGTGCTCACCGCCGCGATCTGGGCCTACGTCCTGGTGTCTGGAGGTGCCGCATGAGCCGCTACCGTACCCCGCTGAAAAACGTGCGAGGCCTGGGTGCCGCCAAGACCGGTACCGAGCATTTCGTCGTCCAGCGCCTGACCGCCACCGCTCTGGTGCCGCTGTCGATCTGGTTCCTGATCTTCGTGCTGAGCCTGGTCGGCGCCGATCATGCGACCGCCAGCGCCGCCGTTGCCAAGCCGTGGAACGCGATTCTGCTGGTCGGCTTCCTGATCGCCTCGTTCTGGCATGCGCAGCTGGGCATGCAGGTGGTGCTGGAAGATTACGTGCACAACTCGCTGCTCGCGCTTGCGGCGCAGACCATCGTGCGCTTCGTTGCCGTGCTGGGTGCCATCGTCAGCGTGTTTGCCGTGGCGCGTATCGCGCTGGGCATCAGCTGAGTCGCCAGCGACCAAACAGGAATCCATAATTCGATGTCCGCTTACAAGATCACAGAACACAAGTACGACATGGTCGTGGTGGGCGCCGGCGGTGCCGGCCTGCGCGCCACGTTCGGTCTGGCCCAGAAGGGCTTGCAGACCGTCTGCCTGACCAAGGTCTTCCCGACCCGTTCGCATACCGTTGCCGCGCAGGGCGGTATTTCCGCGGCGCTCGGCAACATGGGCGAGGACGACTGGCGCTATCACTTCTACGACACCATCAAGGGCTCCGATTGGCTGGGCGACCAGGACGCGATCGAGTACATGTGTCGCGAGGCGATCCCGGCCATCATCGAGCTGGAGCACTACGGTGTGCCGTTCTCGCGCACTGAAGAGGGCAAGATCTACCAGCGCCCGTTCGGCGGCATGACCACCAAGTACGGCGAAGGCCCGTCCGCGCAGCGCACCTGCGCAGCAGCCGACCGTACCGGCCACGCCATGCTGCATACGCTGTACCAGCAGTCGCTGGCGCACAACGCGCGCTTCATGATCGAGTACTTCGCACTCGACCTGATCTTCGACGAAGAAGGCGTCTGCCGCGGCGTGCTCGCGCTGGACATGGCCGATGGCACGCTGCACCTGTTCCGCGCCCATGGCGTGGTGCTGGCCACCGGCGGTTACGGCCGTGCCTATTTCAGCGCCACCTCCGCGCATACCTGTACCGGTGACGGCGGCGGCCTGGTGATGCGTGCCGGCCTGCCGGTGCAGGACATGGAGTTTGTGCAGTTCCATCCCACCGGCATTTACGGTGCGGGCTGCCTGATCACCGAGGGCGTGCGCGGCGAAGGCGGCATTTTGCGTAACAGCAATGGCGAGCGCTTCATGGAGCGCTATGCACCGCACTACAAGGATCTGGCCTCGCGCGACGTGGTATCGCGCTCGATGACGGTGGAGATCCGCGAAGGCCGTGGCGTGGGCGAGCACAAGGACCACATCCTGCTCGACCTGACCCACCTCGGCCCGGAAGTGATCAACGACAAGCTGCCCGGTATCGCCGAAAGCGCGCACATCTTTGCCGGCGTGGACGTGACCAAGCAGCCGATTCCGGTGCTGCCGACCGTGCACTACAACATGGGTGGCATCCCGACCAACTATTACGGCGAAGTCGTGCGCAAGCAGGGCGACAATCCGGATGCGGTGGTGCCCGGCTTGTACGCCATCGGCGAAGCTGCCTGCGTGTCGGTACATGGCGCAAACCGCCTGGGCTCCAACTCCTTGCTGGACCTGGTGGTGTTCGGTCGTGCGGTGGCCAACCGTTGCGCCGAGACGGTCAAGACCAACCAGCCGCACAAGCCGCTGCCGTCCGATGCCTGCGACAAGGCGCTGGGCCTGCTGGACAAGCTGCGCTATGCCAACGGCTCCACGCCGACCTCGGTGATCCGCGACAACATGCAGCGCACCATGCAGTCGGACGCGGCTGTGTTCCGTACCAGCAAGACGCTGAAGGAAGGCGTGGACAAGATGGCCGAGATCTTCGCGTCCTTCGAAGACGTCAAGGTGTCGGACCGCTCGCTGGTGTGGAACTCGGACCTGATCGAGACCTACGAATTGAACAACCTGCTGCTCAATGCAGTGGCGACGATCAATTCGGCCGAGCAACGCAAGGAAAGCCGTGGCGCGCACTCGCACGAGGACTTCCCGGACCGCGACGACGTCAACTGGCAGAAGCACACGCTGGTGACCGTCGACGACAAGGGCAAGTGCGAATTCGAGTATCGCCCGGTGCACATGTACACGCTGAGCAAGGACGTGGACGTGGTTCCGCCGAAGCCGCGCGTGTACTGATTGATGCATCTGCAACACGCCACGTCTGCGTCGAAGGTGCCTGCCGGTGTGTTCCGGCAGAGTGGCGCCATCGTGCAGCAGCGGGGCTGTCGCAGGACGCAGGCGCAGCGCCGGCAACCGGCCGGCCGCTGCGCCATCGATTCGATGGTGGCATCCACCGTTTTCACTTTCATGCGCACGGTGCGGTTGTCGTTCGCACCGCGCATCGCCTGAGCCAACGAGAGCAGCTATGGCAGAGTTCACCCTCCCCAAGAATTCAAAGATCGGCAAGGGCAAGCATTACCCTGCACAGGGCGCCAAAAACACGCGCACCTTCAAGGTGTACCGCTGGGATCCGGATGGCGACGCCAACCCGCGTACCGACAGCTATGAGATCGATCTCGACAAGTGCGGCCCGATGGTGCTGGACGCGCTGATCAAGATCAAGAACGAGATCGACCCGACCCTGGCGTTCCGTCGTTCGTGCCGCGAAGGCATCTGCGGCTCGTGCGCAATGAACATCGACGGCACCAATACGCTGGCCTGCACCAAGGCGATTGCGGCCTGTGGCAAGTCGGAAGTGCCTATCTATCCGTTGCCGCACATGAGCGTGATCAAGGATCTGGTGCCGGACCTGACGCATTTCTATGCGCAGTACGCCTCGATCAAGCCCTGGATCCGCACCCAGACCCCGCCGCCGCCGGATCGCGAGCGCCTGCAGTCGCCGGAAGATCGCAAGAAGCTCGACGGCCTGTACGAGTGCATCCTGTGCGCGTGCTGCTCGACCAGCTGCCCGAGTTACTGGTGGAGCGGCGAGCGTTACCTGGGCCCGGCCATCCTGTTGCAGGCCTATCGCTGGATCATCGATTCGCGCGACGAAGACACCGGTGCGCGCCTGGATGATCTGGAAGATCCGTTCAAGCTGTATCGCTGCCACACCATCATGAACTGCGCACGGACCTGCCCGAAGGGCCTGAATCCGGCACTGGCCATTGCCGAAATCAAGAAGCTGATGATGGCGCGTCGCGCCTGATTGCTGGCAGCGCGGTCCCGCCTGGCGGGATGTGGTTCGCAGCGGCACCGGCCCTTGGGTCAGGTGCCGCTGTCGTTTTCGCCTCTGGCCAGGCGATAGGGAGATGAAATGGACGAGCAAACCTTGCTGAAAAAGTTGCGCTGGCGTTGCCGGCGTGGCATGCGCGAACTGGACCAACTGTTCGTGCGTTATCTGGATCAACGCTGGGCGCAGGCTTCCGAGTCCGAGCGCGCGGTTTTCCTACAGCTGCTGGATTGCGAAGACGATAAGTTGTGGCGCTGGTTCATGGGATACGAGGCCTGCCCCGATGCCGCCAATGCCGCCCTCATCGCCGATATCCGCGCCTTGCCGGCTTGAGTGGCGGCCTTCGCGCGGGCTTGTCTGCGCAGTGAGCGCACTGGCCGTGCTGGCACTGTGCGCAGTGTGGCGTAGCGGGGCGCCGCTATGGCTGGCGGCTTTGCTGTCTGCCTGGGTGCCGGTGTCTGCCGCACGCTCGCTTCGGGCGTTGTTGCGCTCGCCTGCGCGGCAGGTGCTGATCCCGTGGGGCGAGCCGCCCGCCAGCGTTGACGGCCAAACCGTGCAGGACCTGCAGGTTGCGTGGCGTGGGCCGATCGCGGTGGTGTCGTGGACACGCGCCGATGCACGCCGCGAACGCCTGCATTTCTGGCCTGACACCCTGCCGGCGCTGCAACGACGTGAACTGCGTCTGGCCGCTCACGCACGCGCCATTTCGTCCCGGCGGTCGCTAGTGGCACCATAGCGTCCCTTTCCTGGTTGAACCGCATGTTCAAACCTATCCCGGTTGCCATCGGCTTGCGCTACCTGCGCGCCAAGCGGCGCAATGGCTTCATCTCGTTTATCTCGATGGCATCGATCCTAGGCATCGCCCTGGGCGTCACCGTGCTGATCACCACGCTGGCGGTGATGAGCGGTTTCCAGAAAGAGATCCGCGACCGTCTGTTGCAGATGGCCGCGCATGCCACCGTCAGTGCCGACGGCGCGCCCATGCGCGATTGGCAGCATGCGGTCGAGGTCGCCATGGCCGACCCGCGTATTGCCGGCGCAGCCCCCTACATCGAAACCGAATCGTTGCTGCAGGGCCCGCGCAAGCAGCCGGCCATCGTGCGTGGCGTCGTTCCGTCGGAAGAGGCCAAGGTGTCGGTGCTGGCCAAGAAAATGCAGCAGGGCTCGGTCGACAGCCTGACGCCCGGTTCCTACAACATCGTCATCGGCAAGGAGCTGGCCCTGTGGCTGGGCGTGGACGTGGGCGACGGCATCGTCGTCCTGCTCAGCGACACCCAGGCCACGCCGTTGGGCGCCATGCCGCGGCTCAAGCGCTTTACCGTCAGTGGAATCTTCGAGGCCGGTTACAACGAAATCGACCGCGGACTGGCAGTGGTCAACATGCAGGATCTGGCACGCGTCTTGCGCATGGACGGCGTGACCGGCGTGCGCCTGAAACTGCACGACATGGATCAGGCCTGGCCGGTGGCGCGCGATCTGGCGGTGAAATTGCACGGCCCGTACCGGGTGAGCGACTGGACGCAGGAAAACGCCAATCTCTATCACTCGCTGAAGATGGAAAAGACCGTGATGGGCATCCTTTTGTCGCTGATCGTGGCGATGGGTGCCTTCAACCTGGTGTCGTCGCAGGTGATGCTGGTGACCGACAAGCAGGCCGACATCGCCATCCTGCGCACACTGGGCCTGTCGCCCGGCGGGGTGATGCAGGTGTTCATGGTGCAGGGGTCGTTGATCGGTTTCATGGGCACGATCATGGGCGTGATCGGCGGCATCGTGCTGACGCTCAATCTGGAGCGCATCCTTGGTGTGATCGAAACGATCTTCAGCGTCAAGCTGCTGCCGGAAGACGTCTATTACATCACCGGCCTGCCCACCGACATGCAGACCCAGGATGTGGTGGTGATCACGGTGGTGGCACTGGTGATGAGTTTCCTGGCGACCCTGTATCCGGCGTGGCGCGCCTCACGCACCCAGCCGGCGGAGGCGCTGCGTTATGAATGAGATCCGGGATTCGGGATTCGGGAATCGGGAATCGGTCGTGCAAAAGCCAAACCAAGCAGGGGCAGTGATTCGGGCCGCGGGTCTGGCCAAGACCTACGCCGAAGGCAAGATGCGCACGCCGGTCTTCGACGGCCTGGACCTGTCGGTGGCTACCGGCGAGACCGTGGCCATCGTCGGCGCGTCCGGTGCCGGCAAGAGCACCTTGCTGCACCTGCTCGGCGGGCTGGATATTCCTACCTCGGGCGAGGTGTACGTGGCAGGCGAGCGCATGTCGGCGCTGTCCGATGGCCAGCGCGGCAAGCTACGCAACCAGGCGCTCGGGTTCGTGTATCAGTTCCATCACCTGCTGCCGGAATTCACCACACTGGAGAACGTGATGATGCCGGTGCTGCTGTCGGGCCAGGACGTGCCGGTTGCCAGGGCGCAGGCGCTGCAGTTGCTGGAATCGGTCGGGCTTGGGCATCGCATCGAACACAAGCCCAGCGAGCTGTCGGGCGGTGAGCGTCAACGTTGCGCAGTGGCACGCGCCCTGGTCAACAAGCCCGGCTGCGTGCTGGGCGACGAACCTACCGGCAATCTCGACGACAACACCGCCGGCACGGTGTTCGAGCTGATGCTGGAACTCAACCGCGCGCAGCGCACCAGCCTGGTGCTGGTGACGCACGACCGCAGCCTGGCACGGCGTCTGGACCGTGTGCTGGAGCTGCATCAAGGCAGGCTGCGCGAATTGGCGCCGTCGGCGGTGTAGTCAGTCACCGGGGCGCTGTCGCCGGTTCGGCAGCGCTGCATCGGGAGGGCGATTGAGTGGCCCTCCACCAATGGGGCAGAAGTCACCTGCACGATGTCTGCAGATCATTGTGGTATCGCAAGTGAGTACGCGGCGGCGCTTACCCGATCCGCCATGAGATGCGAATGACTGCGTTGCGCTCTGCGTGACGAACGCTGTAGGGACGCTCCGCGCAACGGAAGCACGTGGCGCTCGGCGTAACGACAGAAGTACCGCACGTTACCGCTGCGACCTGCCGACCGTGATGCGGCAGATCGCGTACTGCTGCGGGTCGAAGGCCGACCCGCAGCGATGCGACCCCATCGATCAGGGGATGATGCGCAGCGCCCGCAACCGGGTAAACAGCTCGAAGAACGAGGCGCGGCTGTCGTAGAAATCTACAAAGCCTAGCTCGCGGCTCTTGGTCATGTCGTTGACGCACTCG
The DNA here is from genome assembly GCF_000802365.1 of Xanthomonas cannabis pv. cannabis. Classification (GTDB taxonomy): domain Bacteria; phylum Pseudomonadota; class Gammaproteobacteria; order Xanthomonadales; family Xanthomonadaceae; genus Xanthomonas; species Xanthomonas cannabis. The sequence continues at coordinate 674 of NZ_JSZE01000078.1, read as the reverse complement.
ATCTCGCGGCCCAGGTCCGCATCGGTATGCCACCACGAGGCCAAGCGATTGACGTCTGCTTCCACCAGGTCGTGCTTTGCCGCCAGTTCGGCCCAGAGCGCAGGCGCCGTCCCGGTCAGGCGCGCTTCCAACGGCTGCGGCGTGTCCGGGCAGGGTGCGGTGTCGAGTTCGAAGAACGCGGCGATCTCGCCCCACATCCAGCGCCAGCGGAATACATCGCCATTGACGGTGTTGAAGGCCTGGTTGCGTGCGGCCGGGCTCAGGCCTGCCCAGGCCAGCTGACGCCCGAGCAGCCCGGCATCGGTCAGATCGGTGAGGCTGTTCCACTGCGCCTGCGAGCCTGGGAATACGAAGGGCTGGCCGGTGTGCTTGCACAGCGATGCATAGACCGCCAGCGTCACGCCCATGTTCATCGCATTGCTGCCATTGGCCATACCGATCATGGTGTGCGAACGATGCACGCTCCACCCGAAGCCATGACGCTCGGCGTGCGCGAACAGCAGGTCTTCGAGGGTGTAATAGAAATTCTCGCCCTGCTGGCGTGGTTCGCTCTCGCGGAACGGCGTTTCGGCCTTGCCGCTGCCGTAATTTTCGAACGCACCCAGATAATGCTTGGTGCCGGTGACCAAGGCCATGTGCTGCAGCGGCGCATCGCTCAGCGCATCGCACAGGTG
>NZ_JSZE01000077.1 GCF_000802365.1 Xanthomonas cannabis pv. cannabis | reverse complement strand
TGCCCAGTCTTATCGTTTCGAGTGTCACCTCGGGCAACTGTTCGGGCGAAACAAGGGAGATTCCGGCGTGGGTGCCAAGCTCCAAGGCGATCGCTCAGATCCAGGCTCATACGGCAGCCCCCGCCGGCTCTCGACACCTACGCTGCCACATTCCGAACAGATAAGGCTCGGTGGCGGCATCCATGCCGCCACACGGTCCCGCAAGCGGCGAGGACACCACGCCAGACAGTTGGTTGGTGGTTTCACTGAAGAGCGAAGACACCGCGTCGCACGGTTGGCTGGTTGCTCTGTTGAAAGCCTGCACACCGACCAACGCGACTGGCCCTTGCCCGCCCACCGTCGCGGGACCCTTGGCGGCATGGATGCCGCCACGGAGCTACATGGACGTACTTGCAGCGTGTCCCGCGATGGTGGGCGGGCAAGGGCCCTGCAGCAACGGTGCAGAGCTGCAGCTTTGACGCTTTGACGCTTTAAAGCTCTGAAGCTCTGAAGCTCTGAAGCTCTGAAGCTCTGAAGCTCAATCATCCAGGCTAGCAATCATTCGCCAGCGGCAGGTTCTTGAGGTCATGGCGTTGCTTGGCACCGAACCCTGGCGTGTCATCCGATACCTCCGCACGCGGAACCCAGGCCCACCCTACTCCTCGAAAACGCTATGCGCCGCACGCTGGTCGACGCATTAACGCAGCGGCACGTTCAACACCGAAGGCGTGGCCACCGGAGAGGAGAATGTCACCGCGCCGCCGCCGTCGCTGGCATCCGTGTAACGCGCATCGCGGATGTCGATCACCAGTACCAGCCGCTGCCCCGCAGGAATCTCTGTTGCTGCCGCTTGCAGCTGCCAGTCCAGCGTCACCGCGCGGCCGGGCGTTGCATCGCGCAGCGAATACGGCGCATGCGTGATCAGTTGCGCCACGCCCAGGGCGTCCATGCGATACAGATACGCGAACAGGCTCACCTTCGATTGGCTGGGCACCACGGTCACTCGCAATGACGGGCTGCCCGCCAGCCGCCGCGTACCGCTCGATGGCGAGCCCACCCACACCGCAGCACCGGCGCGGTTGACCAGCGGAATCGAGGTGGTCACCGGCACGCCGATGCCCTGCAGCAGGCCGCTGACCAGCACCACGCCGGAGTCTGCCACCGTCGGCACATCGGTGGCGATGCGCGACTGCCAGCCACTGGCAGTGCCGCCGATCAACCCACCGGTCGGACTGAGCACGCCGGTCGGTGCAGACAGTCCCAGGCGCGTGCTGCCCTGCTGCACCACCGCCCAATCCGCATATGCCAGCCATTGCCCGGCGCGTGGCGACAGCCGCACCGGTGCCTCGGCGTCCACGCCGTTCCGCAGCTGCTTGAGATGGCGATCGAACCAGCGCGTGGCCGCCGTATAGACCTCGTTCGGCAGCCCCAGCGCGCCGGGCAACTCCGTGGTGGCGTGATCGCCCTGGCTGAGCAGCAACTGCTTGGGGCCGCGCAGCTGATTGAAGAAGGCAATCGTCTGGTTCGGCGGGAACAGCCCATCATTGAAGGCATTGCCCAGCAGCACGGCGGTTCCGCGCGCGTTGAGGGCCGCCACCTCGGTGGCCGGGCTGCGCGAGGCCGCCTGCGGCAGGAAGCCCTGCACCGCGCCGTCGTAATCGCCTTGCGCAACGCGTGCGCCGATCTGCGCCAGATCCGGCCCCGGTCGCCCGGTCAGCGCGCCTGCGCCCACCAACAGACCGACGCCCTGCTGGCTGACGGTGCGATTGGAGTACAGCGACGCCTCCAGGTCCGCCCAGCCACTGAGCGCCGCCACTGCCTTGATGCGCGGGTCGCGCCCGGCGGCCAGCAGGCTGATGCCCGCGCCGTAGGAGATGCCCGACGCACCGATCGCCTCGGGATTGGAGGGCGTGTGCGCCAATGCCCAATCGATCACCGCACTGACGTCTTCCACGGTGTCCTGCCCGGCAATGTCGATCTGCCCGGCCGAGTCCCAGAACCCGCGCGAGGTGTAGCTGACGACCACGTAGCCATCGCTGGCCAGCTGGGTCGCCCGGCCGAGGTATTCCAGGTTGGGCAACGACCAGCTGGCCGGCATCACGATCAGCGGAAACGGCCCGCTCCCCTGCCCTTGCGGCACCAGCACCAGTGCGCCCATCGGCGCCCCATCCCAGCCGGGGATGCGCTCGTAGGTCTTGCTGAAAGCGCCCGCAGTTGCTGACGCCGCCGCGACCAGCAACGCGATGGCGGCGATGCCGCGGATCCAAACCCTGTTCATGCTGCTCTCTCCCACGCGAGGCCGGGCCGGGATGGCCCAGCGGCGATTGCCATGCATCCGTGGTTCGGGGGAGAACGCCGAGCGAACGTACCAGACGGTACGGTGGGGCTCAAGGGCCGGGAATCGGGAATCGGGAATCGGGAATCGGGAATCGGGAATCGGGAGGCGGGAATGGGGGAGGCGAAGATAAGGGCCAGCCTGGTCCCCGTTGGCGCAGGCAATCGCATGTCTCAGATCCGGATCGGCACGGCGGGGCACGTCCACTTCTCGCCTGCGGGAGAAGCGGCAACGAGCGGATGTGGCGAACACGGCAGTTCGCAATTCTCGAATCCCGGGCCGACTCGACGCGCACGCGCGTCGCTGCCGGGGCAATCGTGTCTGCGTTTGCTGCGCAAGCAGCGGAGAAATTGGCGCTGCAGCCGCGCGGTGAGGGCCACGAAATCATCGAGATAATGTCACTCGGTGCGATGATCGAAGCACCCGATGCTGCGCGCCGCATCACCCCGCCGCCGCTGCCGCATCGAGCAGCGCAGCATCCGCCCTGCAGCAATCCTTACGGGTCAGCCGACGAAATGCTGGTATCCGCGCTGCGGCGGTTGCCAGGCATGGCCCTCGGCGTCGAGCACCACCACGCCCGGCGCGGCCGTGATCCGGCCGAGGCGCGTGGCCACGACCTCGGCAAATGCCAGCGCCTGCAGCACGGCGTCGCGGTGCTGTGGCGCGGCGGTGAAACACAGCTCGTAATCGTCGCCGCCGCCCAATTGCCAGCCGGTGCATTGCAGTGCGCTGATTCCCGCGCTGCGCGACATCGCCGGCAAGGCCGCTGACGCCAACTGTGCGCCCACCCCGCTGCGCTCGCACAAGTGGCCCAGATCGGCCAGCAGACCGTCCGAGACATCCACGCAGGCGTGCGCAAGACCCCGCAAGCGCAGCCCAGCCTGCACCCGTGGTTGCGGACGCAGCAGCCGGCCGCGCCAGCGTTCGTGCACCGGATCAGCCGCCACGCGCGTGACATCCAACTGGCCCGCCTGCCATAACGACAACGCCGCCGCCGCCTCGCCGAGCGCACCGGTCACCCACACGTCATCGCCCACGCGCGCGCCATCGCGACGCAGCGCCGCACCTGGCGGCACGCTGCCGATGGCAGTCACCGCACACGACAGCGGCCCGCGCGTGGTATCGCCGCCGACCAAGGCAATCTCGTGCGCATCGGCCAGCGCGAAAAAGCCATCGGCAAATGCCTCCACCCAGGCCAGATCGTCGTGCGGCAACGACAGCGACAAGGTGCACCAGCGCGGCTGCGCGCCCATCGCGGCAAGATCGGACAGATTGACGGCCAGCGTTTTCCAGCCGAGATCGTCGGCGCGCGTCTCAAGCGGAAAATGCACCCCGGCATTGAGCGTATCGGCCGTGATGGCCAGTTGCTCGCCTGCCGGCGGTTGCAGCAATGCCGCGTCGTCGCCAATGCCCAACGGCACGTCGGCCCGCGTGGCAATGCGCGCGCGCAGACGGGCAATCAGATCGAATTCAGGCATTTGAAGGGCCGGGATTTGGGATTGGGCATTCGGGATTGGTGACAGCGGGCTTTGCGAGGTGCGGAACGACAGCCGACCAGCTGCACCATCGATGGATGCGGCAGGGCGGGGTGGCATCGCTCAAGCCACGGCTGGGCCGCTCAAGCGAAGGCGCTAGCACCTTGCATTACGGGCACCGTCGCTCCCTGCCAATCCCGAATCACCAATGCCGAATCTCGGCGCCTCAGGCACCCGACTCCACCTTGCGCCACTCCACCGCAGCGCGATCGAGCACGCCATTGACGTAGGTGTGCCCATGTTCGGAGCCGAAGCGCTTGGCGGTTTCGATCGCTTCGTTGATCACCACGCGGTACGGCACGTCCTGCCGGTACAGCAGCTCGTAGGCCGCCAGGCGCAGCACCGCACGCTCGATCGCATCGACCTCTTCCACGCCGCGGTCCAGATACGGCGTCAGCGCGGTATCCAGCTCCGCGCGATTGGCAATCACGCCATCAACCAGGCTTTCGAAGTACGCCAGATCGGCCACCTCGTGCGCCTGCTCGTGCGCAAACTGCGCGATCACCTGCTTGGCGAATCCGCCGGAAATCTGCCACGCATACACCGCCTGCAGGGCGCGGCGGCGCGCACGCGAGCGCAGCACCGGGTCGATGCCGTCACGACGGCCGTGGCGGGCATGTCCACCGGACTTGCTCATGGCAACAACTCCATCAGATTCACCAGTTCCAGCGCCGCAAGCGCGCATTCCTCGCCCTTGTTGCCGTGGCTGCCGCCGGCACGCGCCTCGGCATCTTCCACGCGCTCCACCGCCAGCACGCCGTTGAGCACCGGCACGCCGGTCTGCAACTGCACGCTCATCAGGCCTTCGGCGCACAGGTCGGCCACGTGCTCGTAGTGGCGGGTATCGCCACGGATCACGCAGCCCAGCGCGATGATCGCGCCATGCTGGCCGGACTGTGCCACGCGGTTGGCGGCGATCGGGATTTCCCAGGCGCCGGGCACGCGGATCACGTCGATGGCGTCCTCGCCGATGCCGTTGCCGGCCAGGCTCTGGCGCGCGCCGGCAACCAGCACGTCGGTGATGCGGGCATTCCAGCGGCTGGCGATAATCGCAAAGCGCGCGGTGGTGGGGCGGAGATCGCCTTCGTAGTGGGTCATGCGGGTCGGCAACTCGAGGGGGCGGGAAGTTTAACAGCTGCCGCGCCAGGCCCGGCCGCCGCGTGCAGGCCGGGTCCGCCCAAGCAGACCCGGCCATCCGATTCAAGAACAGACGAGGCGGCGACTCGCCGCCGGTGCGCCAGCTGGCGCGGCCCACGGCGGCAACCGGCGGCCGACACCGGGCCGGGACACGACTGACGGCGCGCGCCGCCAGCCCGGCCTCAGCACCGGCAGCGGCCGGGGTCTTCGGGGCGGATCAGCTGACGGCGGCAATGGCTCGCCGCCAGCTCAGGGGACCGCGGACGGCGGCACCGAGCGCACGCCTTCGCCGGGATGGCATTCCAGGTACTCCACCACCTCCAGCCCGAACCCGGCCAGACCCACCTGCCGGCGCGGGGTGCCGAGCACGCGCAGCTTGCCCAGGCCCAGCTCGGCCAGGATCTGCGCACCGGCGCCATTGCGCCGCCACTGGCTTACATCCTTGGCATTGGCCGCAGCTTCGGGCTGCTGGCGCAGCCGTGCCAACAACGATTCGCTGTCGCGCGGGGCCGACAGCACCACCATCACCCCCTGCCCTTCGGCGGCGATCGCGCGCAAGGCATCGGTGGCGGCCACGCCGAAATCCTCGCGCTGCCAGTGCAGCAGGTCGGCCAGCGGGTTTTCCACCTGCACGCGCACCAGTGTCGGCGTCTGTGGATCCGCGTTGCCGCGCACCAATGCAAAGTGCAGGTCATGCGCGATGCGGTCGCGGTAGGTCACCAGCTGGAACGGGCCGAATTCGGTACTGATCTCACGCGCATCCACACGCTCGACGGTGTGCTCGTTGGCCAGGCGATAGGCGATCAGGTCGGCGATCGAGCCCATCTTCAGCCCGTGCTCGCGTGCGAACACTTCCAGCTGCGGGCGACGCGCCATGCTGCCGTCCGGGTTGAGCACTTCCACCAGCACGCCGGCCGGCTCCAGCCCGGCCAGCATCGGCAGGTCGCTGGCGGCCTCGGTGTGGCCGGCACGGGTCAGCACGCCCCCGGGCTGGGAAATCAGCGGGAAAATGTGGCCCGGCTGGCTCAGATCCTGCGGCCGGGCATCCGGGCGCACTGCGGTACGCACGGTGTGCGCGCGATCGTAGGCCGAAATACCGGTGGTCACGCCCTCGGCCGCCTCGATGCTGACGGTGAAGTTGGTCTGGAACTGCGCGGTGTTGTTGCGCACCATCGGCGCCAGCCCAAGCTGCGCACAGCGCTCGCGGGTCAGCGACAGGCACACCAGCCCGCGCGCGTGGGTCACCATGAAGTTGATGTCCGACGGCTTGACCAGCTCGGCGGCCATGATCAGGTCGCCCTCGTTTTCGCGGTCCTCGTCGTCGACGATCACCACCATGCGTCCGGCACGCAACTCTTCGATCAGCTCGGGAACCGGTGCGAAGTTCATGCCGCACCCCGCGCGCCGAGCAGGCGTTCGACATAGCGCGCCACCAGGTCGATTTCCAGATTCACCGCCGCGCCCACCGCGGTTGCAGAAAACGCCGTGTTTGCGACCGTATGCGGGATCAGCGCAACCTCGAACCCGTCTTCGTCCACTTCATTGACGGTCAGGCTGACGCCGTCCACGCAGATCGAGCCTTTTTTGGCCACATAGCGCAATACCGATGACGGGGCGGCAAAGCGCCAGCGCTGCGCCCGTGCATCGCCATGCACCGACTGCACCTGGCCCAGACCATCCACATGCCCGCTGACCAGATGCCCGCCGAGCCGGTCGGTGGGGCGCATCGCGCGTTCGAGATTGAGCACCGCGCCTTCGGGCAACGCACCCAATGTGGTCAGCGACAGGGTTTCGGTGGACGCATCGGCCTGGAAGCTGGTTGCGTCGAACGCGATCACGGTCAGGCACACGCCATTGACCGCGATGCTCTCGCCCAGCTGCACGCCGTCGAACGGCAGGCTGCCGGTGGCAAAGGTGAAACGCACATCGCCGCCTTGCGGCTGGCGCGCGGCCAGGCGGCCGACGCCTTCAATGATTCCGGTAAACATCAGTACGCCCCCTTCTGCAGCGAGCGCTGCGCGGAAGTCGGGCGGTGAACAGGTGCATTACAGCGCAGCGGGTGATGCAAAGACATAGTCGTTTCTCGCAGGAGTTGAGCGAAAAACGCCACAAGGCAAAGCAAACAGGCGCGCGCACAGCCGCAGGGCTGCGCGGTGGCCGTCTTCTTTCATCCGGACTATACCGTCGGCTCCGGCATTGGACCGGATCTGCTGACCTTCGCGCGATGCCCGACACATGCAGTGCCAACCATCGCGGCGAAGCGCTCGCGGGCTCGCACGCTTGCACGTGCCTACCGCCGGTGGGGAATCGCACCCCGCCCTGAAGACGTTCGTAAGTGCCGGCGAACCGGCCCGCGCAGTTTAGCAGTGCCTGTTCTGCCCTTAGCTGTCTGAAAGCCATGGCTGGCAGGACGATGCGTCATGTCAGGAAATCCCCCATAGCTAGTTTTGTGAAGGATCTGTTAAATTACGCACCGCGACGGGAGACGTCGCCCTTCCGCCCCGCAAACGGGGCGGAGACACGGACATCACTTCGGAGAGAACCATCCAATGCGCAACACCCTGATTCTGGCCGCCCTGCTGGCTGCCGCCCCGTTTGCCGCCTCTGCGGAAGGCCTGAGCTATAGCTACGTCGAAGGCGGCTGGAACCGTACCGAGATCAGCGTCAACGACGATTCGGACGACCTGGATGGCGGCTACATCCGCGGTTCCTGGCAGATCGCCGAGCCCGTCTACGTGTTCGCTGGCTACCAGCGTGCCGAGAAGGACTTCAACCTGGGCGCGGGCTTCGTGCTCGAAGGCACACTGCAGCAGGCGAATCTGGGTATCGGTTACCGCCAGGAAATGACCGAGCGCGTCGAATTCACCGCCGACATCAGCGTGCTGCGCTCCAAGGTCGAATCCGATCTGCGTCGCGGCGGTCGTTCGCTTGGCGATTCGTCCGATACCAGCACCCTGGGCTTCGGCAACCTGGGCCTGCGTGGCAAGCCCTCGCCGCGTACCGAAGCCTGGATCAAGGCCGGCTACATCGACGGCAGCGACGTGGACGAAGGCGAATTCGTCGGTACCCTCGGCGGCCAGGTCAACTTCACCACCACCTGGGGCCTGGTCGGCGAAGTCGAGTTCATCGACAACGCCAATCAGTACCGCGTCGGTGTCCGCGCCAGCTTCTGATCACGCGCGTTGCCGGCAATGGAAGGCCCCGCATGCGGGGCCTTTCTTTTGCGGCGCTCACGCCACCGCGAGCGGCGCGTAGCGCAGACGCAGACGCAGACGCAGATCCTGCCCGAGCTGACGCACATCGCGTAGCTGCAATGCATGCCGCTGCGCCAGCGTTTCGATGCCAAGCCCAGCGAGCAGCGGCCGTGCGGTATCGCCCAGCAACACCGGGGCCAGGTAGACCAACAGCTCATCAACCAACCCGGCCTGCAACAGCGCACCGCCCAGCGTGGCGCCGGCTTCCACGTGCACTTCGTTGATGCCACGCCGGGCCAGCAACGCTAGCACCGCAGCCAGATCGAAGCGACCAGCGTGCAGCGGCAATGCCGCACACTCCGCACCATCCACCGCGGTCGGCGCGACGGCATCGCCATGCAGATACAACGTCGGTGCATCGCCGTGGCGAATGTTCCTGCACGCCAAGCTGCGCAGGCCGGCATCCAGCACCACCCGCAACGGCGGCGCGAACGGGGTGTCGTCGCCGAGCCGCACCGTCATCGATGGATCGTCGGCCAGCACGGTGCCGGCACCGGTCAGGATCGCGCCGGCACGTGCGCGCCAACGTTGCACATCGGCGCGCGCGTCGCTTCCGGTGATCCATTTGGATTCGCCGCTGGCCAGGGCGGTGCGTCCATCCAGACTGGCGCCGAGTTTGACCCTTACCCACGGCCGGCCACGCTCCACGCGCGACAGGAAGCCCTGGTTGAGCAGGCGCGCCTGGGCTTGCATCACCCCGCTCAGCACCGCGATCCCAGCCTCGCGCAGCAGCGCGAAACCGCCGCCATTGACCTGTGGAAACGGGTCGGCCATTGCCGCGACCACACGCGTGACCCCTGCCTCAATCAACGCCAACGCGCACGGCGGCGTGCGCCCGTAATGCGCGCACGGCTCCAGGGTGACATAGACGGTCGCCCCGCGCGCCAGCTCGCCGGCTGCGCGCAATGCGAACACTTCGGCATGTGGGCCGCCGGCGCGTTGGTGGAAGCCTTCACCCACGCACACGCCGTCGCGCACGATCACGCAGCCCACCATCGGATTGGGGCGCGTGGTGTAGGCGCCGCGCTCGGCCAGGCGCAAGGCCTGCGCCATCCAGCGGTGGTCGTCGGCACTCGCGCCCGTCGTGGTCTCAGTCATTGCGTTGCACTCCCGGCGCAATGCACATCACCACGATCTGCATCGGCCCCAGCGAGAATTCGGTATGCGTCTGCCATCCCAGACGCTGGTAAAACGGCACCAGGACCGGCTGGCAGTACAGGTACAGCAGCGGCACGCCCAGGCGCGCAGCGGCTTGCACGCAATGCGCCACCAGTGCCTCGCCGATGCCCTGCCCGCGCGCCTGCGGCCGCACGTATAACGAGGCCAGCCAGGGAGACCATTGCCGCATGCGGGCGTCGTCGTTTTCGAGCAGGCTCACCGAGCCGAGCCACTGCGCCCGATCCAGCGCCACCCAGGTCGTCGGGATGACGCCATCACGTGTATGGCTGCGCAGTTCGCTCAGCGCCTCATCGAGGTTCCACTCCGGCAACAGTGCGCCGAAGGCCTGTAGATGCGCTTGCGCAATCGCAGGCAGATCGTCCGGCGTTTCTGCAACGCAGGCGATGCGCATCGCGCTCACCGCTTGCCGGGTTTGCCGGCGCGTTCCAGTGCCGCTTCCAGCAGCGGCAGTTGTTCGCTGCCGACCGGCAGTTCGCGTTCGAGCTTTTCGATCTCTTCGCGAAAATCCGCCACGTCCTGAAAACTGCGATACACCGAGGCAAAGCGTACGTAGCCGACGTGATCGAGCTTGCGCAGCTCGACCATCACGTATTCGCCTACCCGCAGCGAACCCACTTCGCGTTCGCCGGACATGCGCAGCTGATGCACGACCGCCCGCACCGCCGCTTCGATCTGTTCTTCGGCAACAGGGCGCTTCTGCAGCGCACGGTCGAAGCTGGTGCGCAACTTGCGCGCATCGAATGCCTCGCGTCCACCGTCGCTCTTGACCACGGTGGGCAGCTTGAGTTCGATCGTTTCCAGGGTGCTGAAACGCTCGCCGCAGGCCTCGCACTCGCGCCGCCGACGGATCGTCGTGCCGTCTTCGGACACGCGCGAATCAATCACCCGGGTGTCGTTGTGCTGGCAGAAGGGGCAGTGCATCAGACGTCCGGGATTTGGGATTGGGGATTCGGGATTGGCAACAGCACAAGCAAGGACGCGCGGTTAGCGCATCCCGAATCACGAATCTCCAATCCCGGCATCTCAGCCATACACCGGATATTTCTTGCACTGCGCGGTCACCGCATCGCGGACCTTGGCGAGCACTGCTTCGTCGGTTGGTGCGTCCAGCACGTCGGCGATCCAGTTGGCCAGGTCGATGCTGTCCTGTTCCTTGTAGCCGCGCGTGGTGATGGCCGGGGTCCCCAGGCGCAGGCCCGAGGTCACGAACGGCGAGCGCGGGTCGTTGGGCACCGAGTTCTTGTTGACGGTGATGTGGGCCTTGCCGAGCGCGGCTTCTGCCTCCTTGCCGGAGACATCGCGGCCGATCATGTCCACCAGCATCAGATGATTTTCGGTGCCGCCGGAAACGATCTTGTAGCCGCGCGCAATCAGCGTGTTGGCCATGGCCTGGGCATTCTTGACCACCTGCTGCTGGTAGGTCTTGAAGGCCGGCTCCAGCGCTTCCTTGAAGGCCACGGCCTTGGCCGCGATGACGTGCATCAGCGGGCCGCCCTGGATGCCGGGGAACACGATCGACTGCAGCTTCTTCTGCAACTCTTCGCTCGCGCCCTTGGCCACGATGATGCCGCCGCGCGGACCGCGCAGGGTCTTGTGGGTAGTCGAGGTGACCACGTGCGCGTGCTCCATCGGGCTGGGGTACACACCGGCAGCCACCAGGCCGGCGATGTGCGCCATGTCCACAAACAGGTAGGCACCGACACTGTCGGCGATGGCACGGAAGCGCGCCCAGTCGATCTTCTGCGAATACGCAGAGAAACCGGCCACGACCATCTTCGGCTTGTGCTCGGTGGCGAGGCGCTGCACCTCGTCGTAATCGATCAGGCCCTGCTCGTTGACGCCGTACTGCACGGCGTTGAACAGCTTGCCGGAGACATTGACCTTGGCGCCGTGGGTCAGGTGGCCGCCGTGGGCCAGGCTCATGCCCAGGATGGTGTCGCCCGGCTGCAGCAGCGCCAGATACACCGCCTGGTTGGCCTGCGAGCCGCTATGCGGCTGCACATTTGCATACATATCTTCCGTGGAGCCCGCGCCGAACACCTGCTTGATGCGGTCGATCGCCAGCTGCTCGGCGATGTCGACGTATTCGCAGCCACCGTAGTAGCGCTTGCCCGGATAGCCTTCGGCGTACTTGTTGGTCAGCTGGCTGCCCTGCGCTTCCATCACCAGCGGGCTGCAGTAGTTTTCGCTGGCGATCAGCTCGACGTGATCCTCCTGGCGGCCGACTTCAGCGGCGATGGCCTTGGCCAGTTCGGGGTCGTAGGTTTCCAGTCGGACGTCGCGCGAGAACATGCAAAGCTCCGGAGCAGCTGCAGCCAGTAGGGCCGCCGATTGTAAGCCCCCGCCGCACGGGTGACCAATCGCATGCCTGGCGCCGGGCGCGCGGCCGGCGCCAGGCATGCGCCGCGAAACAGCAAGGGCGCACCGACGTGCGCCCTTGTGTGATGACCGGCCCGATTGCCCAACAGGCGAACCGGGCACTGCCGGCTTGGAGCGACTAACGGCGCGTCGCGGGCAGTCGTCTGAGGAATGTGGACGGCGCGCCGGAGCCGGAGTGTACGCGTGGTACACGAGGAGTCCGAGCGCCGGCCGCGCCCGCCTGACGGCCGCGCAGCAGCGTTGTTGGCGGCTCTTAGTTGTTGAGCACCAGGTCGGCGATGATGCCGGAGGCAATCGCGACCAGCAGCAGGTTGCCGCGGTCGTCGCGCTGCCAGCGGTAGCCGTACGGTGGGCGGCGAAGGTCGTAGCGGTCGTAGTCATTGATCACGTAGACCGGGCCATGATAGCGCTGACCGCGCGCCCAGTACGGACGCGGCGGCGGGCCGGCGCGGTAGTACGCCGGGCGGTCGTAGACATAGACCCGGTTGCGGTTGTAGCGACGGTCCTGGTAACGGGCGTCGCGATAACCTTCACGGTAGCCGCTGCTGTAGTGGCGGCGGTCGTCGCGCCATTCGCGGCGGTCGGCCCGGCGGTCATCCCGCCACTCGCGGCGATCGTTGCGCCAGTCACCGCGGTCACCCCGGTGATCGCGATGGCCACGGTCATGTCCGCGACGGTCGTGGTCGCGGTCCCAGTCGCCGGCAAACGCCGCCGGGGCCACGCAGCCCAGCGCCAGGATGGAGGAAAGCACAGCGGTAACGATGCGTTTGCGGTTCATGGCCCAGCTCCTGTTTGCGATGTCGCAATTTCATTAAGACGCCGCCAGCCTTAACGCATTCTTGCTGGAATCGGTTACGAAAACGCCTATTCAGGTAATAGGTGGGCTGCCGTTTAGCTGCGCTGTCGCCTGCCGGGCTCGCGGCACTTGCCGGTATAATCGGCGCAATCCCTTTTCCGCTGCCTCCGGCCTCGGCCGGCGGGCTGCCTGCGTCCACGGAGCACCCATGTCGCAATATATCTACACCATGAACCGCGTCAGCAAGGTGGTCCCGCCCAAGCGGCAGATCATCAAGGACATCTCGCTGAGCTTTTTCCCGGGCGCCAAGATCGGCCTGCTGGGCCTGAACGGCGCGGGCAAGTCGACGGTGCTCAAGATCATGGCCGGCGTGGACACCGACTTCGAGGGCGAAGCCCGCCCGCAGGCCGGCATCAAGGTCGGCTACCTGGCCCAGGAACCGCAACTCAACCCCGAGCACACCGTGCGCGAAGCGGTGGAAGAAGGCGTGGGCGACGTGTTGCAGGCCCAGGCCGCGCTGGATGCGGTGTATCTGGCCTATGCGGAGGAAGGCGCCGATTTCGACGCGCTGGCCAAGGAACAGGAGCGCCTGGAGGCGATCCTGGCCGCCGGCGATGCGCACACCCTGGAAAACCAGCTGGACGTGGCCGCCGATGCGCTGCGCCTGCCGCCGTGGGAAGCGATCGTGGGCAAGCTGTCCGGCGGCGAGAAGCGCCGTGTGGCGCTGTGCCGCCTGCTGCTGCAGAAGCCGGACATGCTGCTGCTCGACGAACCCACCAACCACCTCGATGCCGAGTCGGTGGAATGGCTGGAACAGTTCCTGGCGCGCTACACCGGCACCGTGGTGGCGGTAACGCATGATCGCTACTTCCTGGACAACGCCGCCGAGTGGATCCTGGAACTGGACCGCGGCCGCGGCATTCCGTGGAAGGGCAACTACACCGACTGGCTGACCCAGAAGGACGAGCGCCTCAAGCAGGAAGACAACCAGGAAAAGTCACGCCAGAAGGCGATCCAGAAGGAACTGGAATGGTCGCGGCAGAACGCCAAGGGCGGCCGCACCAAGGGCAAGGCACGCCTGGCGCGCCTGGAAGAACTGCAGTCGGTGGATTACCAGCGCCGCAACGAGACCAATGAAATCTTCATCCCGCCGGGCGAGCGCCTGGGCAACTCGGTGATGGAGTTCAAGAACGTCTCCAAGAAGTTCGGCGACCGCCTGCTGATCGACAACCTGTCGATGATCGTGCCGCCCGGCGCCATCGTCGGCATCATCGGCCCCAATGGTGCCGGTAAGTCGACCCTGTTCAAGATGATCACCGGGCAGGAAAAGCCCGATTCCGGCGAGATCGTGGTCGGCCCCACCGTGCAGCTGTCCTACGTGGACCAGAGCCGCGACGCGCTGGAAGGCAACCACAACGTCTTCCAGGAGATCGCTGGCGGGCTGGACATCCTCAACATCAACGGCGTAGAGATCCAGTCGCGCGCCTACATCGGCCGCTTCAACTTCAAGGGCCAGGACCAGCAGAAGATGGTCGGCTCGCTGTCCGGCGGTGAGCGCGGTCGCCTGCACATGGCCAAGACCCTGTTGCAGGGCGGCAACGTGCTGCTGCTCGACGAACCGTCCAACGACCTGGACATCGAAACCCTGCGTGCGCTGGAAGACGCCTTGCTGGAATTCCCCGGCAACACCTTCGTGATTTCGCACGATCGCTGGTTCCTGGATCGCATTGCCACGCACATCCTGGCGTTCGAAGGCGACTCGCACGTGGAGTTCTTCCAGGGCAACTACCGCGAGTACGAAGAAGACAAGCGTCGCCGCATGGGCGATGACGCCGGCCCGAAACGTCTGCGCTTCAAGGCGCTGAAGTAAGCACAACAAGGGCGCCGTCAGGCGCCCTTGTCGTTTTCCGTCCCGGCGGCTGCGCGGGTGTGGATGCTGCGCGCCTGGAGCGATGCAGCCGGCCCCCAGGTGCTGCCTGCGGCAACACCGCAAGCTGCGGCCGTCGCCAGGTGTTACAGCTCGTACGACAGCACATCTTCGAACCCAAAGGTGTCGAAGTTTTCGATGCGCGAGGGGTACAGGCGGCCGACCAGATGGTCGTACTCGTGCTGGACCACGCGCGCATGGAAGCCCTCGGCCTCGCGCGCGATCGGGCTGCCGTCAGGCGCAAAACCGCGATAGCGGATGTAGCGGTAACGCGGGATCACCGCGCGCAGGCCGGGGATCGACAGGCAGCCTTCCCAGCCGTTTTCCATCTCCTCGGACAACGGCTCGATCTGCGCATTGGCCAACGCCGTGCGCGGCACCGCGGGCGCCTCGGGATAACGCTCGCTGGCCTCGAAACCGAACACCATCAACTGCAGGTCCACCGCGATTTGCGGCGCGGCGAGGCCCACGCCGCGCGCATCGTCCATGGTCTCAAACATATCGGTCACCAAGGCCTGCAATTCGGCACTGCCGAGGTTGGTCACCGGGGGGGCGACACGCAGCAGGCGCTTGTCGCCCATGCGGATGATCTCGCGAATCATGCGGATGCTCCTGATAAACGATGCAGCGATCTTAGGGCGTGTGGCGTACCTTGAGGTGAGCGTAGCGGCCTGCCCCTCAAGGCACAGGTGCCGCCATATCCAGCGGCCGTTGCCGAACCACAGTGCGGCATGCCGTGCCGCCATGCCACGGCGAGATACATGACGGCCTGGGCGTCAACGCCGCGATTCGATTGCCCCGCTCTTGCCGGGCACCGCAGCGTTCAGCGCACGATCCGCTGCCCGGTGTCGTCCAGCACGCGCTCGCCGTCTTCCTTGACGAAGGGGCCGGTGGCCGGCGGCAATACCTCCAGCACCTGCTCGGATGGACGACACAGGCGCGTACCCAGCGGCGACTGCACGAACGGGCGATTGATCAGGATCGGATGCACCAGCATGGCGTTCAGCAGGGCCGCCTCGTCCAGCGCGGGGTCGTCGAGCCCCAGTTCCAGATACGGCGTGCCCTTCTGGCGGATGGCCTCGCGTACCGACAGACCAGCGTCGGCAATCAACGAACGCAGCGTCTGCCGGTCCGGCGGCTGCTGCAGGTAGTGGACGATCTGCGGTTCGATACCGACATGCCGGATCAAGGCCAGGGTATTGCGGGACGTGCCGCAGGCAGGGTTGTGATAGATGACGACGTGCATGCGCGGCTTGACTGGTTCGATAAAAACTGGATTTTGTGATCGCTGATGACGCAGCGACACGCTCAACGCGCAGTGTACGGGGATGCGTGAGCTACGCGCACTGGTGCTTAGTACTTAGCACTCAGCACCAGCGCTTATCGCTTATCGCTTTTTATCGCTTAGCTCTTAGCTCTTAGCTCTTAGCTCGTATCTCGTATCTCGTATCTCGTATCTCGTAGCGCTTAGCGCCAACACCAACACTTTTTAAGGGCACTTGCACGATTGTCAGCTTGGGACTTGATCGCTTTGCTCTTTGCTGCTTGCTCTTTGCTGTTGCTGTCTGCGTTCTGAAGCCTGCTTTCGCTTTTTAGCTCGTTGGTTAGTAGTTGTTTGCTGCTTGCTGTTTCCAGCCTACTGCCTCAATGCCGACGGTCTCGATGCAGCAGGACTGCAGGCCCCTCTCCTGCGGGAGAGGGGTTGGGGTGAGGGTACGGGGCGAAGCCCACGTGTCCCCGAACTCCAATAGTGCTTCGCCCGTACCCTCATCCGCCCCTGCGGGGCACCTTCTCCCGATGGGAGAAGGGAGCCGTTGCGGATCCGTTGACGCCCTGAGGGGCACCTTCTCCCGAGGGGAGAAGGGAGCCGATGCGGATCCGTTGATGCCTGCGGGGCACCTTCTTCCGACGGGAGAAGGGAGCCGTTGCGGATCCGTTGATGCGCCGGGTGCCCTCCTTTTTTCGCCCTTGCTCCTCCCCGTCTTCGCGTAGTCAAAGACGGGGCACCGGCGGAGTTCGCCC
>NZ_JSZE01000076.1 GCF_000802365.1 Xanthomonas cannabis pv. cannabis | reverse complement strand
CCTTGAGCTTGGCGGCCAGTTCGGTGCGCGAGCCGAGCGCATCGTCGCCGCCGGGCGTGGACAGGCGCCGCGCAATCGCGGCCGCTTCGTCGTGGTGATAGCCCACCTGCAGCAGCGCGGTTTCGACATCGGTGCCGAGCACAATGTCGGTGGGCTCGCCCTTGTTGCGGCAGGTGACCTCGGCGATACGCGTGGTCAGCGCCAGGCGCTCGTCCCACTCCGGCGACTGCTCGCCTTGCCGCAGCAGGGTGAGCGTGAGCACGTCGGACCAGGCCTGGCGCAGCAGCGATTGCACGAACCGCGGCGGTGCGCTGTTGTCGCACACCTGCTCGATCCGCGCCTGCGCCTGCTGTTTGGCAGTTTCCAGCCGTTCCTTGCCGCGCGCGGCATCCACATGCCGGCGTTCGGCCACGTCGGCCTTGCGTGCCAGGACGCGCAAATGCGCCTGGATGTCGTCGTTGGCGGCGGCGAAGGTCGCCTCGTCGCCCTGGTAATCGTTGACGATGGTGTCGACCGCGGCGCCCAGCTTGTGCAGCAGCTGCGGGTCTACATCGTCTTCGCCCAGCCACACCGCGCCGGACTCGGCCACGGTGTTGAGCAGCTCGCGCACCGGGTGCTGGTCGCGCACGAAGAAATGCGTGTCGGCCAGGGCTGCGCGTACCACCGGCACCTGCAGCCTGGCGAGCAGGGCTTGCGCAGGTGTGTGATCGCGCACTTCGCGTTGCATCTGTGCGTAAAGCAGGCCAAGCAGGTCGAAGGTGTCGTTGTCCTGCGGCGACAGCGTGGCGTCTGCGCCGTGCTCGGCGCGCAGCAGCTCCAGCACCTGGCGCTGCACCGCATCGATACCGGGTGCCGGCGACAACGCACCCGGGCGTGCGCCCGTCGCGCCCTGCAGGCTGGCCAGTGCCTTGCCCAACGCGGCCTTGGGCACGTTGGGCGCAGCGCTGGCTGCCGGCGCTGCAGCCGGCTGGGCGGCGGCCTGCAGCAAGCTGCCCGGGGCGGTAGTGCCGTGCGCGCCAGCGGTGCCGGCTGCCTGCCAGTGGCGTGCCGAGGACATCAGGCCGCCAAGTGCGTGTGCGGCCTCGTTCAACCCGGGCGAGGTCGCGTGCATGCTGCTGGTAGCACCCGACGCTGCAGGGGGGAGGCCTTGCGGATCGAGCAGGGCACTCTGCCAGGCGCTCGGAGCGGCGTGCCCGTGCCAGCCGTTGGCCGGCCGCGGGGAGCGTTGCGCGCCGCCGTGCGCGCCTGCTGCGGCGTTGCCTGCAGGTGGCGCCGCACCCGCTGGCGCGGTGCGGCGCGTCTGCACATGGGTGGGCTTGACCAGGTAGGGGTGATAGATCAATCCGGGCAGGATGCCTTCCTGCGCGAGCATGGCATTGGCGCTCTCGTAGACATCGCCCAGGCGATCCATCACCTGATGCTCGAAGACCTTGTACAGCGCGAGCTGCCCATCCAGGCCGAGACCCAGGGACTGGCCGCACTCACGCACGATCCGGCACAGGGCATAGGGCCCGAGCGGCAGGGCGTCGAGCTCGAATTCCGGCACTGCGCCGATCACTGCCAGACGTTGCGCCAGCAGTTGCAGCGCATCGGCACGCCGCGAGGTCTCGCGGCGTGCGATGTCGCTGAGCACGATGTCGCGATCGATGTCGGTGTCTTCCACCAAGGTCAGCGTCTGCGGTGGCGTGGACGCTTCGGCGGGCGGCATCAGCGCAGGGCGCTCCTGCAATGCCGCCAGGTCCTGCGCCAGATGCTGCAGGAACAGCTGCGGAAAGCGGTCGATGTGATCGCGCAAGCCGCGCATCTGCGCGTAGGTATCGGCCTGAATCTGGCTGTTGCGTGCGTGCTCGGCCTGATGCAGCAGCGCGCGTTCCAGCTCGACGATGGTCAGCCGCAGCGGGCCGCCGAGCGCCTGCACGCACTGCGCATGCAGCCTGCCAAGCAGGCGCCGGCCGCGCGCGGAAACGGGCGCGTCGGCGATCGGGCTGCTGAGCGTGGGCTGCAGGGAGGACAGGGGCGTGGACATCCGGGGAGATGGGCTCGGTGCGAAGCGTGAGCTATGTAGCATGTTTTCCGGCGGCGCAGCGATCATCGCGATGCGAGGTGCCAGGAGTCCGGTGCCGGCCGCGCCGCCTCGATGGGGCACGAGCCCACGCTGGCGCATGTTCGCCGCACCACGATGTTGCCGGCGCAGCAGCGGGGCGCGTGATCAGGTCAAAAACAGCTCGACCACGTCGTTGGTGAAGCGGCGGCCCAGCTCGGTGGGCACCACGCGCCCGTCCTGTTCGACCAGCCAACCCTGCGCCACCGCACGCGCGACCGGTGCGGCGATGGCCGACGCGGCCAGGCCGGTGCACGCTTCGAAATCGCCCAGGCGAAACCCTTCGTGCAGCCGCAGCAGATTGAGCATGTATTCGAACGGCAGCCGCTCGCGCGGCACGACCTCGTCGCCGCCGACCGATGCGGGCGTGCCGGCGCTGGCCAGGTAGCTCTGCGGATGCTTGTGCTTCCAGCGCCGCAGCACGTGTTGTTCGGCGCCGGAACTGATCTTGCCGTGCGCACCTGCGCCGATACCCAGGTAGTCGCCAAACCGCCAGTAATTGAGGTTGTGCGCGCACTGCCGGCCCGGTTTGGCATAGGCGCTGACTTCGTACTGCGCATAGCCGGCCCCGGCGAGCAGCGCTTGGCAATGTTCCTGGATATCCCAGGCCGCATCGTCGTCGGGGATGCCCTTGGGCGGCCGCGCGAAGAACACCGTGTTCGGCTCCAGCGTGAGCTGGTAATGCGACATGTGGGTGGGCTGCAACGCGAAGGCGCGTTCGAGGTCGCGCTCGGCCTGTGCCAGGGTCTGCTCGGGCAGCGCGTACATCAGGTCGATATTGACATTCTCGTAGCCGGCATCCTGCGCCAGCTTGATCGCACGCTCGGCCTCGGCGCTATCGTGGATGCGCCCGAGCCGCTGCAATGCCACATCGTCGAAGCTCTGCACGCCAAAGCTCAGGCGGTTCACGCCGGCGGCGCGGTAGTGTTCGAAGCGGCCATGCTCGGCAGTGCCCGGATTGGTTTCCAGGGTGATTTCAAGATTGGGTGCAAAGCGCAGCCGCGCTGCAGCCGCCTGCAGGAATCGGTCGATCGCCTGCGGCGGAAACAGGCTGGGCGTGCCACCGCCGAAGAACACCGAATGCACCACCCGGCCCCAGACCAGTGGCAGGTCTGCATCCAGGTCGCGGATCAGTGCATCGACGTATTCTTCGAACGGCAGCACGCCCTTGGCCGCATGCGAGTTGAAATCGCAGTACGGGCATTTGCGCACGCACCAGGGCAGGTGCACGTAGAGCGAGAGCGGGGGCGGGATCAGGGCGGGCACTGCGTGCGGTCGTCGGTTACAGCGTGAGCGCGTGCAGCTTGTGCTGCAGCGTTGCCAATGCCACTGCGCGGTGGCTCAGGCGGTTTTTCATGTCGCTGTCCATTTCCGCCGCGGTCAGGCCATGCACCGGATCCAGAAACACCGGGTTGTAGCCGAAGCCGCCATCGCCACGCGGTTGCGTGGTGATCACGCCCTCCCAACCGCCTTCGGCGATCAGCGGCTGTGGATCTTCCGGGTGACGCAACAGGACGATCACCGCGTAAAAGCGCGCACTGCGGCGTTCGGCGGGCACGTCGCGCATGGCATCGAGCAACTTGGCGTTGTTGGCCTGCGCGTCGGTCGGGCTGCCGGCGTAGCGCGCGCTGTACAAACCGGGCGCACCGCCCAGCGCATCGACGATCAGGCCGGAGTCGTCGGCCAGCGCCGGCAGGCCGGTGACTGCGCTGGCATGGCGTGCCTTGATCAACGCGTTCTCCACGAAGGTCAGGCCGGTTTCCGGCACGTCTTCCACGCCCAGCTCGCCCTGCGCGACGATGCGCAGCGGCAGTGCCGCCAGCATGGCGCGCAGTTCTTCCAGCTTGCCGGCGTTGCCGCTGGCCAATACCAGTTGCTTCATTGCTTGGGCTCCAGCAGATCCCACTTGGTGCCGTACAGATCGCGGAACACCACGACCGTGCCGTACGCCTCCTCGCGCGGGGTTTCCAGGAATTCCACGCCGAAGGCCTGCATGGCTGCATGGTCGCGCCAGAAGTCGTCGGTGTAGAGAAAATGATCCACGCGCCCACCGGTCTGATCGCCGATGCGCGCGCGTTGCGCGGCGTCGGCCGGCTGCGCGAGCAGCAGGCCGGCGTCCTGCGTGCCGCCCGGGCCGATCACCACCCAGCGTTTGCCATCGCCCAGTGCGCGATCTTCCAGCACGTGGAAGCCCAGCGCGCCGGTGTACCAGGCAATCGCCGCATCGTAGTCGGCAACCAGCAAGGTGGTCAGGGCGATGCGACGGCTCATCCGGCCAGTGCGGCGCGTTGCAGCGCGAACAGCTCGCCCATGCCCTTTTCGGCCAGGGCAAGCAGCGCGTTGAGTTCGTCGCGGCGGAAGGCATGGCCTTCGGCCGTGCCCTGCAGCTCGATGAAGCCGCCGCCATCGTTCATCACGACATTCATGTCGGTATCGCAGTCGCTGTCTTCGGGGTAATCCAGGTCCAGCACCGGCTCGCCGCGATAGATGCCGACCGACACCGCAGCCACCGCACCGATCAACGGATGCTTCTTGATGTCGCCGCGCTTGAGCAGCAGGTTCACCGCGTCGGCCAGCGCCACGTAGGCGCCGGTGATGGCCGCGGTGCGGGTGCCGCCATCGGCCTGCAGCACGTCGCAGTCCAGGGTGATGGTGCGCTCGCCCAGCGCGTTGCGGTCCACGCAGGCGCGCAGTGCGCGGCCGATCAATCTCTGGATTTCCAGCGTGCGCCCGCCCTGCTTGCCACGGGCGGCTTCGCGATCGGAACGGGTGTGGGTGGAGCGCGGCAACATGCCGTATTCGGCGGTGACCCAACCTTCGCCCTTGCCGCGCAGGAAGCCCGGCACGCGGTTTTCCACGCTGGCGGTGCACAGCACGCGGGTGTCGCCGAAGCTCACCAGCACCGAGCCTTCGGCATGGCGGGTGAAGGCGCGTTCGATGCGCACCGGGCGCAGCTGGTCGGCCGTGCGGCCGCTGGGACGGGAAAAGGTCATGCGATGAGTCCGGAAGTCGGGAGGTGGGTCGGGCGTCAGTGCGCGGCGTGCAGGCAGCCGGCAAGGGCGGCTAGGGTACCATTCGCGCTTTGACGGCACGGGATTCACGATGATCCGAAGCATGACCGCGTTTGCTGGCGGCGAACGCATCACGCCCTGGGGCACGCTCGGTTGCGAGCTGCGCTCGGTCAACCACCGCTTTCTGGAAGTGGGCACGCGCCTGCCGGAAGAATTGCGTGCGCTGGAGCCGCTGCTGCGCGAGCGCGTGGCTGCCAAGAACAGCCGCGGCAAGCTGGACCTGACGCTGCGCCTGCGCGCGCCGGACAACGCACAGACACTGGCCGTCAACGAAGCACTGCTGCAAGAACTGGGCGCGCTTGCCGCGCGGCTGGATGGCGTCTTCCCCAAGCTGCAGGTGGGCTTCACCGACCTGCTGCAGCTGCCCGGCGTGCTGCAGGTGCAGGACGTGGATGCACCCGCGCTGCAGGCGCAGGCGCTGGCCTTGCTGGACGAGGTGGTCGACAGCTTTGTTGCTGCGCGCGAGCGTGAAGGCAGCAAGCTGGCCGCGGCGATCAGCGAGCGGGTGGATGCGATCGAACGTATCGCCGCCGAGGTGCGCACGCTGATTCCGGCAATTCGCGAAGGGCAGCGCGTCAAGCTGGCCGCACGCCTGGCCGATCTGCCGCATCCGGTGGACCCGGGCCGCACCGAGCAGGAACTGGTGCTGTGGCTGCAGAAGCTGGACGTGGACGAGGAGCTCGACCGCCTCTCCAGCCACATCGCCGAGATCCGTCGCGTGCTCAAGCAGCGCGAGCCGGTGGGCCGCCGCCTGGACTTCCTGCTGCAGGAGTTCAACCGCGAAGCCAACACACTGGGCTCCAAGTCGGTGGACAGCCGCACCTCCAACGCCGCCGTGGATCTGAAGGTGTTGATCGACCAGATCCGCGAGCAGGTGCAGAACATCGAGTAGCCGGGATTCGGGATTCGAGATTCGGGATGGGGCAGTTGCCGGTTCCCGATGTCTGCGGGCCGCGGCCAATCCCGGTAGCATGTCGACCCCGGTGGTACCGGTCCGCAGCCTGTTCGCGAATCCCGACTCCCCAATCCCGAATCCCTGATCCTATGCGCGGCACCCTCTATATCGTTGCGGCCCCCTCGGGCGCCGGCAAGAGCAGCATCGTCAACGCCACCCTGGCGCGTGATCCCAAGATCGCCTTGTCGATCTCGTTCACCTCGCGCGCGCCGCGCCCGGGCGAGCGGCATGCCGAGCACTACCATTTCGTCTCTGCCGACGAGTTCCAGGGCATGATCGAGGCGGGCGACTTTTTCGAGTACGCGCTGGTGCATGGCGACTGGAAGGGCACTGCGCGGCAGTCGGTGGAGCCGCAGCTGGCCGCCGGGCATGACGTGTTGCTGGAGATCGACTGGCAGGGCGCGCGCCAGGTGCGCCAGAAGGTGCCCGATGCGGTGAGCGTGTTCATCCTGCCGCCGTCGCGCCAGGCGCTGGACGAGCGCATGCGCAAGCGCGGGCAGGACAGTGAGGACGTGATGGCACAGCGTCTGGCTGCCGCGCGCGAGGAGATGCTGCATTTCGAAGAGTTCGACTACGTGATCATCAACGAAACCTTCGACACCGCCGTGTCGGAGATGTGCGCCATCTTCACCGCCAGCCGGCTGCGCCGGCAGGCCCAGCAGCAGCGGCATGCCGGGCTGATCCAGGCTTTGCTGGACTGAGAGCGCATGCGTGAACGTCGCCCGCAGCGCGGGTGGCGTGGCGGGCACTGATCCGGCCATCCGGCCGGGCGCCAGGCGGCTCGCATTCGGGTGCAGTGGACGTGCTCAGCGGGTGGGCAGGGGCCCGGGTCTGCGCACCGGCAACGATCCCTTGGCCGGCCGCACGGGTCCAAGTCGCTGATTCCAAAGGTGACTGAATGGCCATCGGTTGCTCGCTCGACCGCACAGGCGTACACTCCGCCCCCTTTCCCTCATTCGATGCGCGGCCGTTGCTGGTCGCCGGGAGCCCGCATGGCCCGCATTACCGTAGAAGATTGCCTGGAAGTCGTGAACAACCGTTTCGAGCTGGTCATGATGGCCTCCAAGCGCGCCCGTCAGCTCGCCAACGGCGTGCAGCCGCTGATCGAAAATGCCGACGCCAGCGACAAGCCCACCGTGATGGCACTGCGCGAGATCGCCGCGCGCCGGATCGACAACGCGCTGATCGATGAAGTCGAGAAAGCCGAGCGCGAGCGTGCCGAGCGCGAAGCACTGGAATGGGCCGCCGCCGAAGTGGTCGCCGACGAAGACATGTCCAAGAACGACGATTGATTGCCCGCGTCACGGCGATCGATTCGAACAGCCCGCATCCACGCGGGCTGTTTTCGTTTTGGGGCCCGGCAGTACGCCGGCGTGTGCAAACGTTTGCCGTCACTGCGCCGCTGGCATAGTCTTCCGCCATGAACCCAGGCCCCACTGCCCAGGCGACCGTCGTGACGTCTCCGTCTTCCGACCAGGCCATTCCCGACTACGTCCTGCACTTCGAACGCGCCGCCAGCTACCTGCCCAGCGAGCAGCTGCCGATCCTGCGCCGTGCCTGGGAGGTCGGCGCCACCGCGCATGCCGGCCAGACCCGTAAATCCGGCGAGCCCTACATCACCCATCCGGTGGCCGTGGCCGGCGTGCTGGCCGAGCTGGGCCTGGACATGGAGTCGCTGATCGCCGCGATCCTGCACGACACCATCGAAGACACGCCGCTGACCCGCGAGGAGCTGGCGTCCGAATTCGGCGAAGCGGTGGCCGAGCTGGTCGATGGCGTCACCAAGCTGGACAAGCTCAAGTTCCGCGACCGCCAGGAAGCGGCGGCAGAAAGTTTCCGCAAGATGCTGCTGGCGATGTCGCGCGATTTGCGCGTGATCATGATCAAGCTGGCCGACCGCCTGCACAACATGCGCACGCTCGGCGCGCAGAGCACCGAGGCGCGTGGCCGCATCGCCCGCGAGACGCTGGAGATCTACGCACCCATCGCCCAGCGCCTGGGCATGAGCCTGATCAAGTCCGAGCTGCAGAACCTGGGCTTCCGCGCGTTGTACCCGTGGCGCCACGCCATCATCGAAAAACACATCCGCAGCCAGCCGGTGGTGCGGCGCGAATCGATGGCGCAGGTGGAAGTGCAGCTGTCGCAGCGCCTGGCCAAGGAAGGGCTGGAACATCGGCTGGTGAGCCGCATCAAGACGCCCTGGAGCATCTATTCCAAGATGCACGAAGAGAACAAGTCCTTCGACCAGGTGATGGACGTGTTCGGCTTCCGTCTGGTGGTGCGCTCGGTGGCCGACTGTTACCACGCCCTCGGCGCGGTGCATGCCACCTTCAAGCCGCTGGACGGGCGCTTCCGCGATTTCATCGCGATCCCGAAGGCCAATGGCTACCAGTCGTTGCACACCGTGTTGTTCGGCCCCTACGGCTCGCCGATCGAAGTGCAGATCCGCACCGAAGAAATGGACCTGATCGCCGAACGCGGCGTGGCCGCGCATTGGACCTACAAGGTCGGCTCGGCCTCGCCCAATAGCGCGCAGAGCCGCGCGCACGACTGGATCGTGGAGCTAATCGATTCGCAGCGCGCCGCCGGCTCGTCGCTGGAGTTCCTGGACAACGTCAAGGTGGACCTGTTCCCGGACGAGGTCTATCTGTTCACGCCCAAGGGCAAGATCCTGGCGTTGCCGCGCAATTCCACCGCGCTGGATTTCGCCTACGCGGTGCACACCGACGTGGGCAACCGTGCGGTGGCCTCGCGCGTGGACAAGAAGCTGGTGCCGCTGCGCACCAAGCTGGTCAGCGGGCAGGCGGTGGAAATCATCACCGCGCGCTCGGCTACGCCCAAGCCGCAGTGGCTGGAATTTGTGGTCAGCAGCAAGGCGCGCACCGCCATCCGCCATCAGCTCAAGCAGCTCGAGCACGAAGATGCCGTGCAACTGGGCCACCGCATGCTCGATCGTGCGCTGGAGGCGATGGACTCCTCGCTGGAGCGGCTGCCCAAGGGTCGTCTGGACGCCTTCCTCAACGAGCACCGCTACCCACGCCTGGAAGCCTTGCTGGCCGATGTGGCACTGGGCAACTGGATGCCGACCCAGGCCGCGCAGGCGTTGATGGCTTACGCGGAATTGCGTGGTGGCGGCCATTCCAAGCATTCGCACGAAAAGATCCTGATCGACGGCAGCGAACGCGGCGTGATCAGTTTCGCCAACTGTTGCCAGCCGATTCCCGGCGACGAGATCATGGGCTACCACACCGCCGGCAAGGGCATCGTGGTACACCGGCTGGATTGCCCGAACCTGGCCGAGCTGCGCAAGTCGCCCGAGCGTTGGGTGCCGATCGACTGGGATTCCAGCGTGACCGGGGACTACGACACCGCGCTGGTGGTGGAAGTGGAAAACCGCACCGGCGTGCTGGCGCAGTTGGCCGCGGCCATTGCGCAGAGCCAGTCCAATATCGAACGCGTGGATTACCTGGACCGCGACTTCAATGCGGCCGTGCTGCGCTTCAATATCCAGGTGCGCGACCGCCGCCATCTGGCCGAAGTGATGCGCCGGCTGCGCCGCCTGCACGTGGTGCAGAGCGTGGGGCGGCAGTGAGAGCTGGCCGTCGTCAGTGAGTCGCGGACGATAGGAAGCAACTGCCGTGCACGCGTGGCATATGCGGCCGGGGTATCGCCCGCGCTAGCCTGCCGGTGAGCGCCGTCGTTGTGCCTGCCGCTCGACGTTGCTGGCGGTGAACATGCGCTTCAATCGTTGCGCTCAGGCAATCAACCGGCGCAGTGCGGGGTTGTCGTTGTCCTGCTTCCACACCAGATGCAATTCCACCGGCGTGGCCGGCGTTTCATCGCGCAGCGGCAGGTAGACGATGCCGGCGTAGCGCAGGCCGCTGGCGCCTTCCGGTACCAGGGCCATGCCCATGCCGCCGCGTACCAGCGCCAACACCGAATGGATCTGGCTGACGTACTGCACCGAGCGCGGTGCGATGCCGCGTGCGCCGAACAGCTGCGCCAGCAGGTCGTAGAAATAGCGCGCTTCGTCTGGCGCGTAATTGACCAGTGGCTGGCCGTCGAAATCCTGCAGGCGCAGACTGTCGTGTTGCGCCAGCGGCGAGTCTTCCGGCAGCGCGGCGATCAGCGGTTCGCGGGCCACGCAGCGGCTGTGCAGGCCCTGGCGCTGGATCGGCGGACGCAGCAGGCCAATATCCAAGCGGCCGGCATCCAGCGCATCCAGCTGCGCCAGGCTGACCATTTCCTTGAGTTGCAGGTCCACATCCGGCGCTTCGCTGCGCCAGCGCGCAATCGCCTCGGGCAGGAAGCGATAGCTGGCGCCGGCGGTAAAGCCCACCGATACGCTGCCGGCATCGCCGGTGCCGATCCGCCGCGCACGCAGGCCGGCGTTCTCGGCCATGCGCAGGATCGCGCGCGCTTCGGCCAGCAGGCTGCGCCCGGCCTGGGTCAGTCGCACATGCCGGCTATTGCGCTCCAGCAGCGCGGTGCCAACGCTGTGCTCCAGTAGCTGGATCTGCCGGCTCAGCGGCGGCTGGGTCATGTTCAGGCGCTCGGCCGCGCGCCGAAAGTGCAGCTCGTCGGCGACGGCCACAAAGCAACGCAGTTGCTGCAGATCGAACATGGCGAAGTACTTGGCTGGCGAAATGCTGGAATTGGATGCTGCACCCGCAACATCTGTGCATCGCAATTGCCGATGAATAGGCGCGTGGTCAGGCGTGGCATGGCTGACGAGCGCAACCATTGGTAATTACAAAGGCTCAAGAAAACCGTTGTAAAGCAGGTGTTTGCGGGTCATTGCAGCAGTTGGTGAAGCGATTGATTCAATTGATGTATCAAACAATACGTCCTTTGGTTTGGACCAGCAACGATCTCCCGTCCCAGGATCAATCGCATCCCCCGCCCAGGAGCGTTTTCCCAATGAGCAGCAGATACACACCGACCGAAATGGCCCAAGCGCTTGGCGCCGGGTTGCTGTCATTTCCGGTCACCCATTTCGATGCCGACCTGGCCTTCGACGAGCCCGCCTACCGCAGCAACCTGGACTGGCTGTCCTCGCATCCAGCTGCGGGCCTGTTTGCCGCCGGCGGCACTGGCGAGCTGTTTTCCCTGACCCTGGACGAAGTGAACCGCGCGGTGCGTGCCGCCGTGACCCAGACCGCCGGGCGCATGCCGGTGATTGCGCCGGCCGGCTACGGCACTTCGATCGCGATCGAGATGGCGCAGGCCGCCGAGCGCAACAACGCCGACGGCATCCTGCTGTTTCCGCCGTACCTGACCGAGTGCGATGCCGACGGCGTGGCCGAGCATGTCGAGCGCGTGTGCAAGGCGACCTCGCTGGGCGTAATCGTCTACGGCCGCGCCAACGCCAAGCTCGACGATGTGACCCTGGCGCGCGTGGCCGAGCGTTGCCCCAACCTGGTGGGCTACAAGGACGGCATCGGCGATGTGGATCGCATGACCCGTATCTACGCGCGCCTGGGCGACCGCTTGCTGTACGTGGGCGGCCTGCCCACTGCCGAAACCTTCGCGCTGCCGTATTTGGAAATGGGCGTCACCACGTATTCGTCGGCCATCTTCAATTTCCTCCCCGAATGGGCGTTGGACTTCTACGCTGCCGTGCGCGCGCGCGACCACGCCACCATCTACCGCGAGCTCAACGACTTCGTGTTGCCGTACACGGTGCTGCGCAATCGTCGGGCCGGCTATGCAGTGTCCATCGTCAAGGCCGGCATGCGCGCGGTCGGCCGCCCGGCCGGGCCGGTACGCACGCCGTTGGCGGACCTGACCGATGAAGAATCCGCGCTGCTCAAGCAACTGATCGGAGGGCGCCGCTGATGCATGCCATCACAGGTCAATCGCTGATCGGGCAGCGCTGCGTGCAAGGCAGCGGCGCGCACTTTCATGGCGTGGATGCAGCCAGCGGCGAATCGCTGCAGCCGGCTTTCGGCTCGGTGAGCGCGCAGGAGCTGGAGCAGGCTTGCGCATTGGCGCAGTCGGCCTTCGACACTTACCGCGAAACCACGCTGGAAGCACGCGCGGTCTTTCTGGAAACCATTGCCGAGCAGATCCTGGCGCTGGGCGATGCCTTGATCGAGCGCGCCATGCGCGAAAGCGGGCTGCCGCGCGCCCGGCTCGAAGGCGAGCGCGGTCGCACGCTCGGGCAGCTGCGCCTGTTCGCCACCGTGGTGCGCGAAGGCAGCTGGTTGCAGGCGCGCATCGACCCGGCACTGCCGCAGCGCGCACCGTTGCCGCGTGCGGATCTGCGCCAGCGGCATATCGCGCTGGGGCCGGTGGCAGTGTTCGGCGCCAGCAATTTCCCGCTGGCGTTTTCGGTGGCTGGCGGCGATACGGTGTCGGCGCTGGCAGCCGGGTGCCCGGTGGTGGTCAAGGCGCATGGCGCGCATCCGGGCACCTCCGAACTGGTTGGCCGTGCGATCCAGGCGGCCGTGGCGCAATGCGGCCTGCCCGAGGGCGTGTTCTCGCTGCTCTTCGACGCAGGCATCGAGATCGGTACGCAGCTGGTGGCCGATTCGCGCATCAAGGCGGTGGGCTTCACCGGCTCGCGCGCTGGCGGCCTGGCGCTGGTCAAGATCGCTGCCGCCCGCCGCGAGCCGATCCCGGTGTACGCGGAAATGAGTGCGATCAACCCGGTGTACCTGTTGCCGCAGGCATTGCAGGCGCGCGCGCCGGCCCTGGGCAAGGCCTTCGTCGGCTCGCTGACCCTGGGGGCCGGGCAGTTCTGCACAAATCCCGGCTTGCTGCTGGCCGTCGATTCTCCGGCGGTGGATGCCTTCATCGCGTCTGCGACACAGGCGCTGCAGAACGTTTCGCCGGCGGCGATGCTGACCGCAGGCATCGGCGATGCCTTTGCGCAAGGCGTCCAACGCCTGGCGGCACATCCACAGGTCGCCACGCTGGCGCGCGGCGCTGCGGCGGAATCCGGGCGCTGCCCGGCTGCGTTGTTCGGCACCGATGCCGATGCATTTCTGGCCGACGAGACACTGCAAGCCGAAGTGTTCGGTGCCTCGTCGTTGCTGGTCCGCTGCAGGGATGTTGATCAGCTGCGCGCGCTGAGCGAGCACCTGGAAGGCCAGCTCACCGCCACCTTGCACATGGATACCGACGACACCGCGCTGGCTGCCACGCTGCTGCCGGTGCTGGAGCGCAAGGCCGGCCGCATCCTGGTCAACGATTGGCCGACGGGCGTGGAGGTCTGTCACGCCATGGTGCACGGTGGCCCGTCCCCGGCCACCTCCGACAGCCGTAGCACCTCGGTGGGCACGCTGGCGATCAATCGCTTCCTGCGGCCGGTCTGCTACCAGGACCTGCCCGCCGCGTTGCTGCCTGCGGCGGTGGCGCACGGCAATCCGCTCGGCGTGTGGCGACGCGTCGACGGCGCACTGGGGCACGACTGACAGCACCGGCGGCAACCATGCCTGAGGCGTGCCGGAGGAGGGTCCGGCATGCCAGCTGCAGGCGCCATTTGGAGTACCGAAGCGCACTGCGCTTCCATCGTCATAGGTGAGGAACGATGATGGCTACCGATTCAACGACCGTCGGTTCGACGACAGTTCCGCGCAGGCGCTATTTGATCCTGCTGATGTTGTTCGTGGTGACCACGATCAACTATGCCGATCGCGCCACCTTGTCCATCGCAGGTTCCGCGGTCCAGGATGCGCTGGGCATCGACGCGCTGCAGATGGGCTTCATCTTCTCTGCGTTCGGTTGGGCGTATGTGGCCGGGCAGATTCCCGGTGGCTGGCTGCTCGACCGCTTTGGCTCGCGCCGTGTGTATGGCCTGTCGCTGCTGATCTGGTCGGTCTTCACGGCGTTGCAGGGCTTCATCGGCTGGGTGCCGGTGGCCTGGGCGGTCACCACGTTGTTCGTGCTGCGCTTTCTGGTCGGCATTGCCGAGGCGCCGTCGTTCCCGGGCAATAGCCGCATCGTGGCGGCCTGGTTTCCCACCGCCGAACGCGGCCTGGCTGCGTCCATCTTCAATTCCGCGCAGTACTTCGCCACGGTGGCATTTGCGCCGCTGATGGGCTGGCTGGTACATGCCTGGGGTTGGGAACACGTGTTCCTGGTGATGGGCGGCGTGGGCGTGTTGCTGGCAGCGCTATGGCGCAAGACCATCTACGCACCGCGCGAACATCCGCGCCTGAGCGCACAGGAGCTGCACTACATCCAGCGCAACGGCGCACTGGTGGACATGGAGCAGGGCAACAAGCCCGGCACTCAGCCCAAAGGCACCCAGTGGCATTACGCCAAGCAGCTGCTGTGCAACCGCATGTTGCTGGGCGTGTATATCGGCCAGTACTGCATCACCACGCTGACGTATTTCTTCCTGACCTGGTTCCCGGTGTACCTGGTCAAGGAGCGTGGCATGTCGATCCTGGAAGCGGGCTTCGTGGCCTCGCTGCCGGCGGTGTGCGGCTTCATCGGTGGCGTGCTGGGCGGCTATGTGTCCGACCGCATGGTGCGGCGCGGCTATTCGCTCACCGTCTCGCGCAAGACGCCGATCGTGATCGGCATGCTGATGTCGGTGACGATGATCGGCTGCAACTACGTGCAGGCCGAATGGATGGTGGTCGGGCTGATGGCGCTGGCGTTCTTCGGCAAGGGGATCGGCGCGCTGGGCTGGGCGGTGGTGGCCGACACCTCGCCCAAGGAAATCGCCGGCTTGTCCGGTGGACTGTTCAACACCTTCGGCAACATCGCCGGCATCACCACGCCGATCGTCATTGGCTACATCGTTTCTACCACCGGCAGCTTCGAGTGGGCCCTGGTGTTCGTCGGGCTCAACGCATTGCTGGCGGTGGTGTCCTATCTGGTGATCGTGGGCGACATCAAGCGCGTGGAACTCAAGGCGCCCCCTGGCGGCCCGTCCATGCCCGTACCCGCACCGCTGTGACCATCCTCGGAGAATCCTCATGACCATCCACACATCACCTGCAGCCATCGGCACCACGCCGCGCATCACCGACGTGCGCGTGGTGCCGGTCGCCGGGCAGGACAGCATGCTGCTCAATCTCAGTGGCGCGCATGCGCCGTACTTCACCCGCAACGTGCTGGTGCTGCGCGATTCGTCCGGGCGCACCGGCGTGGGCGAGGTGCCCGGTGGCGCTGCCATCGCCGGGTTGTTGAACGAAGCGGCCGTACTCATGCGTGGCCGCGCCATCGCCGAGTACCAGCGCATTCTCAACCAGGTACGCACCGCCTTCGCCGACCGCGACAGTGCCGGGCGAGGGCTGCAGACCTTCGACCTGCGCATCACCATCCACGCAGTGACCGCGATCGAAGCGGCATTGCTGGATCTGCTGGGGCAGTTCCTGGATCAACCGGTGGCCGCGCTACTCGGCGAAGGCCAGCAGCGCGATGCGGTGGACGTATTGGGCTACCTGTTTTTCATCGGCGACCGCCGCAAGACCGGGCTCGATTACCGCGACGGCAGCGATGCAAGCGATGCCTGGGAAGCGGTGCGCGACCAGGAAGCCTTGAACCCGGCAGCGGTGGTGCGGCTGGCCGAAGCAGCGTATGAAAAATACGGTTTCCGTGATTTCAAGCTCAAGGGCGGCGTGCTGCGCGGGGAAGACGAAATCGAGGCCATCCACGCCTTGCATGCGCGTTTTCCGCAGGCGCGCATTACGCTCGATCCCAACGGCGCATGGTCGTTGCAGCAGGCCATCGCGCTGTGCCGCGACATGCACGGGGTCATGGCGTATGCGGAAGACCCGTGCGGGGCCGAGCAAGGCTATTCCGGTCGCGAAGTCATGGCCGAATTCCGCCGCGCCACCGGCCTGCCCACCGCCACCAACATGATCGCCACCGACTGGCGGCAGATGGGGCACGCCATCCAGTTGCAGTCGGTGGACATCCCGCTGGCAGATCCGCATTTCTGGACGCTGCAGGGCTCGGTACGGGTGGCGCAACTGTGCCGCGATTGGGGCCTGACCTGGGGCTCACATTCCAACAACCATTTCGATATTTCGCTGGCGATGTTCACCCACGTGGCGGCCGCAGCGCCGGGGCAGGTGACGGCGATCGATACGCACTGGATCTGGCAGGACGGCCAACGGTTGACGCGCAACCCGTTGCAGATTGCAGGCGGCCAGATTCAGGTGCCGGCCAAGCCTGGGCTGGGCGTGGAACTGGACCTGGATGCACTGGACGCGGCGCATCGCACTTATCAAAGCCTGGGCCTGGGCGCGCGCGATGACGCGGCCGCCATGCAGGCGCTGATTCCCAACTGGACCTTCGACAACAAGCGGCCGTGCCTGGTGCGCTGAAGCGTGCCGATGCTGGCTGCCCGCGCCCGGGCAGCAGCGCCTGACCGGGTGGTCAACGCAGGTGGAGAACCGAGCAATGAAAAGCATGATGGCACTCAGCGGCGCGGCGCTGCTGGCGGTCGGTGCGGGCGGCCGTGCGCGGGCGCAGGAACCGGACGCGGGATTCTGGAATGGCGCAACGGCCGAAGTCACCGCGCTCAACTTCTACTACAACCGCGATTTCCGCAGCGGCGACGGGCAGGGCAAGCGCGCCGAATGGGCACAGGGCTTCGTGGTGGATGCCAAGAGCGGTTACACGCGCGGCCCGATCGGTGCCGGGCTGGATCTGCTCGGCATCGGCGACTTCAAGCTCGATGGCGTGCGTGCCGAAGGCGGCACCGGGTTGCTGCCCAACAATGACGACGGCACCGCGCAACATGCGTTGGTGCGCGTGGCACCCACGCTCAAGTTGCGCGCCTCGCAGACCGAGCTGAAATGGGGCAGCTTCATTCCCAACGAGCCGCTGGTACGCGCCAGCATCACCCGCATCATGCCGGAGACGTTCCAGGGCGCGACGCTGGAATCCAAGGACATCCCTAAGCTCGACCTGCTGCTTGCCCGCTTCACCAGCGCCTGGTATCGCGATGGAGATTCGCGCGTGCCGATCACCTTGACCAACAAGAACCGGCGCTTTCTGGGCACGCCGGATTCGGATGCGCTCAACCTGGTATCGGCCACCTACACGCTGGCGCCGGGAACGCAGCTGCGCTATCAGGGCGCGGTGATGGAAGACATCTACCGCCAGCAGCTCTACAACCTGATCCAGACGCACACGTTCGGCAAGGACCAACTACGTCTCGACCTGCGCTATTTCCGCACCGATGATATCGGTCAATCACGTGCCGGCCTGATCGACAACCGCATGTTCAGCAGCATGCTGTCCTGGCGCACGGGCGGGCAGGAATTCGGTGCCGGCTATCAGAAGCTGACCGGGCCCAGCGCCATGCCATGGCCGGGCGGCACCGACGGCAACGTCTTCAACTGGACCTTCATCAACGATTTTCTCGAACGCGGCGAACGCAGCTGGCAGCTGCGCTACAGCATCGATGGCAAGAGCATCGGCATCCCCGGGCTCAGCATCATGGCGCGCTACATCAGCGGCGACAGTGCACGCCCGGCAACCTATGCGGGCGAAGGCCGCGAATGGGCGCGCGATGTGTTGACCACGTATCAATTCCAGGGCGAGCGTTTCAAGCATGTGAGCGTCATCTGGTTCAACGGCACCTTCCGCTCCAATTACCAGCGCAATGTCGATGAAAACCGCCTGATCCTGCAGTACCGGCGCCAGTTCGACAGCCCCGAGCGGTAATGCAGTCCACCCCACGTCTTGCAAGGTAGCCCCCCGATGTCCGCAACCCAGCAATCCACCCGTTGGCTCAGCATCCGTGCTCATGCGCGCGACAACGTCGCCATCGTCGTCAACGATGATGGCGCGCCGGCCGGCGCCACCTTCGCCGATGGCCTGACCGCCATCGAGCACGTTCCGCAAGGCCACAAGATCGCGCTGGTGGACCTGCCCGCAGGCGCGGCGGTGATCCGCCTGGGCGCGGTGATCGGTACCGCCAACGCCGACATCGCGCGCGGCGCGTGGGTCAGCGAGCAGTTGCTGGCGATGCCCGAGGCACCCGAGCTGGCTGCACTGGATCTGGCGCTGCACCCCGCGCCGGAGCCCGAGCCGCTGCACGGGTATACCTTTCAGGGCTACCGCAACCGCGATGGCAGCGTGGGCACGCGCAACATCCTGGGCATCATGACCAGCGTGCAATGCGTGGTCGGCGTGCTCGGCCACGCGGTAGAGCGCATCCGCACCGAGCTGCTGCCCAGGTATCCCAATGTCGATGACGTGGTGGCGATCAATCACGTCTACGGCTGCGGCGTGGCGATCACCGCCCCGGAGGCGATCATTCCCATCCGCACGCTGCGCAACATCGCGCGTAGCCCCAACTTCGGCGGACAAGCGCTGATCGTGGGACTGGGCTGCGAAAAGCTTGCCCCCGAACGGCTGCTGCCGGACGACGCCAGCATCGACGACAGCGGCGTTTACCGCCTGCAGGAAGCCAGCCTGGGCTTTGCCGACATGGTCGGCTCGATCATGACCATGGCCGAAGAACGGCTGCGCCATCTGGATACCCGCCGCCGCGAAACCGTGCCGGCCAGCGAGCTGGTGGTGGGCATGCAGTGCGGCGGCAGCGATGCGTTTTCCGGCGTCACCGCCAATCCGGGTCTGGGCGTGGCCGCCGACCTGCTGGTGCGTGCCGGCGCCACGGTGATGTTCTCCGAAAACACCGAAGTGCGCGACGGCATCCACCTGCTGGTGCCGCGGGCGGCCAATGCCGATGTGGCCAAGGCGCTGGTGCGCGAAATGGCCTGGTACGACGCCTACCTGGCGCGCGGCCAGGCCGACCGCAGCGCCAACACGACACCGGGCAACAAGAAGGGCGGGCTGGCCAATATCGTGGAAAAGGCGATGGGCTCGATCGCCAAGTCCGGCTCCTCCCCGATCAACGGCGTGGTCCCGCCGGGCGAGCGCGTCAAGGGGCGCGGCCTGCAGTACTGCGCCACCCCGGCCAGCGATTTTGTCTGCGGCACGCTGCAGGTGGCGGCCGGCATGAACCTGCATGTGTTCACCACCGGGCGTGGCACGCCTTACGGCCTGGGCATGGTCCCGGTGATCAAGGTCGCCACCCGCAGCGAACTGGCGCAACGCTGGTCCGACCTGATGGACATCGATGCCGGCGGCGTTGCCACCGGCACCAAGACGCTAGAACAGCTGGGCTGGGAGTTGTTCCAGCGCTATCTGGATGTGGCCAGCGGCCAGCGCACCTGGACCGAGCACCACCGCCTGCACAACGACCTGGCCTTGTTCAATCCGGCGCCGATTACCTAGTCCTGGCCCTCTCACGGGAGAAGGCGCGCCTCCCTTCTCCCGTCGGGGCATTGTCCCCTTCATGGGGGAGAAGGTGCCCCGAACGGGCGGATGAGGGTACGGGCGAAGCCTCACGCACTACGTCACAAGCGTCAGCAGCGCACACCTACAGCTCACTGAAACCATGGCGCGCGCAAGCGAAAGCCAGCCGCAACCAATACCACGGCAAGACGCCCAGTCCACCGAGCAACGCGCCGCTAGTCCGCCAGCTACCGCCCGCGCGCAGCCATCCCCCCATTCCCCATTCGCCCGTCAACCGCATGCGCCGATACAATGAGCGTTCGTTTTCAGCGTTGACGGAGTCGCCATGTCCCAGATCATCCATACCGACCAGGCGCCCGCCGCCATCGGCCCGTATTCGCAGGCCGTGCGTGCCGGCAACACCGTGTATTTCTCCGGCCAGATTCCGTTGGACCCGGCTACCGGCGAGATCGTGCCGGGCGATATCGGTGCGCAGGCACGTCGCGCGTTCGACAACCTCAAGGCGGTGGCCGAAGCGGCCGGCGGCTCGCTCGACAAGATCGTGCGCCTGGGCCTGTACCTCACCGACCTCGGCCAGTTCGCCGCCGTCAACGCGGTGATGCAGGACTATTTCCAGGCCCCGTTCCCCGCGCGCTCCACCATCGAAGTGTCCGGGCTGCCCAAGGGCGCCGGCTTCGAAGTCGATGCGGTGATGGTGCTCGAGTGACCGTGCGTAACTGAGCCGATCGATCCGTCGTGCCGCGCGCGCGTCCCGCTACCCCGGCTCTGGCCGTCGCCGGCCAGGCCTCGCTCGCCAGCCTGCCCGGGGTCGGCCCGAAAGTCGCCGAGAAATTTGCTGCGCGCGGCATCCTGAGCGTGCAGGACCTGTGGCTGCATCTGCCGCTACGCTATGAAGACCGCACCCGCCTGACCACGATCGCGCAGCTGCAGAGCGGCGTGCCGGCGCAGATCGAAGGGCGGGTCGATGCGGTGGAACGCGGCTTCCGCTTCCGCCCGGTGCTGCGCGTGGCGGTCTCGGACGACTCGCACGGCAGCGTGGTCCTGCGCTTCTTCCATTTCCGTGCCGCACAGGTGGCGCAGTTTGCGGTCGGCACGCGCGTGCGCGTGTTCGGCACCCCCAAGCCCGGCCAGCAGGGCTGGGAAATCGTGCACCCCAGTTATCGCGTGCTGGCCCCGGGCGAGGATGCCGGACTGGGCGACAGCCTGGACCCCGTCTATCCGGTGCTCGAAGGCGTTGGCCCGGCAACATTGCGCAAGCTCATCGGCCAGGCGCTGGAGCGCTTGCCACCGGAGGCGGCACTGGAGCTACTGCCGCCGCACTGGCTGCAGGACGAGCGCCTGCCATCGCTGCGGACGGCATTGCTGACCATGCATCGGCCGCCGGTGAACACCGATCCGCAGCAATTGCTTGCAGGCGGTCACCCCGCCCAGCAACGCCTGGCCATCGAAGAATTGCTGGCGCACCAACTCAGCCTGCGTCGCCAGCGCATCGCGCTGCAGCGGTTTCATGCGCCGGTGTTGCCCGGCAATGGCACGTTGGTGCAGCAATTGCGCAGCGTATTGCCGTTCCAGCTCACCGGCGCGCAACAACGCGTGTTCGAACAGATCGCGCACGACCTTGCGCAGCCATCGCCGATGCTGCGGCTGGTGCAAGGCGATGTCGGCAGCGGCAAGACCGTGGTCGCTGCGCTGGCGGCGATGCTGGCGGTGGAACAGGGCAAACAGGTCGCACTCGCCGCGCCCACCGAACTGCTGGCCGAGCAGCATCTGACCAATCTGCGCGGCTGGCTGGAGCCGTTGGGCGTGCGCATCGTCTGGCTGGCCGGCAAGGTCACCGGCAAGGCGCGCGCCGCGGCGATGGCCGAGGTTGCCTCCGGCCAGGCGCAGGTGGTGGTGGGCACGCACGCACTGATGCAGGAAGCGGTGGTCTTCCATGACCTGGCGTTGGCCATCATCGATGAGCAGCACCGCTTCGGGGTGCACCAGCGCCTGGCATTGCGCGACAAGGGCGCAGGCGCCGGCAGCGTGCCGCATCAGCTGGTGATGACCGCCACGCCGATCCCGCGCACGCTGGCGATGTCGACCTACGCCGATCTGGACGTCTCGTCCATCGACGAACTACCGCCCGGCCGCACGCCGGTGCAGACCATCGTGCTGAGCGCAGAACGCCGCCCCGAGTTGGTCGAACGCATCCGCGCTGCCTGCGCCGAAGGACGGCAGGCGTACTGGGTGTGCACACTGATCGAAGAAAGCGAAGACCCCGGCAAGGGCGCGCCAAACGGCCCGCCACGCATCGAAGCACAGGCCGCAGAAGTCACCTTCGACGCCTTGTCGGCGCAACTGCCCGGCGTGCGCGTCGCACTCGTGCATGGCCGCATGAAGCCGGCTGAGAAACAAAAGGCCATGCTCGATTTCAAGCAGGGTCGCAGCGATCTGCTGGTCGCCACCACCGTGATCGAAGTCGGCGTGGACGTGCCCAATGCCTCGCTGATGATCATCGAAAACGCCGAGCGCCTGGGCCTGGCACAGTTGCACCAGCTGCGCGGCCGGGTCGGGCGCGGCGCGGCCGCTTCCAGTTGCGTACTGCTGTACCAGGGCCCGCTGTCGATGATGGCGCGCCAGCGTCTGGAAACCATGCGTCAGACCAACGACGGCTTCGTGATCGCGGAGAAGGACCTGGAATTGCGCGGCCCCGGCGAACTGCTCGGCACCCGGCAGACCGGCCTGGCCAGCTTCCGCATCGCCGACCTCGCACGTGACGCCGGCTTGCTGCCGCGCGTGCAGGTGCTGGCCGAACGGCTGCTCGCCGACGCGCCGGAAATCGCCGACCGCGTCGTCGCGCGCTGGATCGGTGGCGCGGTGCGGTATGCGGCCGCTTGAGCGGCCGGGATTCGGGAGTCGGGATTGGGGATTCGTCAAGGCGGCGTTGCTGCGACCTGCACGTGTCCGGAATTCGCGCGGCTCGCCGATCCTTGCGAAGATGCCGCAACGAATCCCGAGTGCCCGATCCCGAATCCCATGACAAAAACAATACCGCTGCTGATCGATACCGACCCGGGCGTGGATGACGCGCTGGCGCTGCTGATGGCCTTCAACGACACCCGCCACGAGGTGGTCGGGCTGACCATCGCCGCCGGTAACGTCGGCCTGGATCACACCGTGCGCAACGCCTTGAAGGTGTGCGAGATCGCCGGGCGCACCGATGTGCCGGTCTACGCCGGCTGCCCGCAGCCGCTGCTGCACCCCTCGGTGGATGCGGCGCACGTGCACGGCATCGATGGCTTCGGCGACGTGGGTCTGGCACCGGCCAAGCGCACTGCCGAGGCGGAGCATGCGGCGCTCGCCATCCTGCGCCTGTCGCACGAACACGCCGGCGAGCTGCTGCTGGTCGCGCTTGGCCCGCTGACCAACCTTGCGCTGGCGCTCACCCTGGATCCGACCCTGCCGCAGCGCGTGGCACGGCTGGTGGTGATGGGCGGAGCGCTGACCGGGCACGGCAACATCACCGCGGCGGCCGAGTTCAACATCGGCTTCGACCCGGAGGCGGCGCACATCGTGTTCCGCGGCTTCCCCCAGTTCGACGTCGCCGACTGGGAGGCCACCATCGCGCACGGCCTGTTGCACCGGGACGTGGAGCAATGGCTGGCCGCCGATACCCCCCGCGCCCGCTTCTACGAGGAAATCTCGCGCAAGACCCGGCTGTGGTCCGAAGACAGCCGCGGCGAGTACTGGTATGCGGCCGATGCGCTGGCCATGGCGTTCGCCCTGCATCCGGAAGGCGCGCAGAAGCTGGAGCAGCGCCCGGTGCACATCGAGCTGTCCGGCACGCATACCCGCGGCATGACCCTGGTGGACTGGAACCGCCAGGGTGGGGCGCCCGACAACGCCAACCTGCTGCTGGCCTATGACCTTCAGCAGTTCTACGGCCTGGTCGGGGCCGCCCTGGCCGCCAGTTAGGCCCGCCTTGCGCCGGGCAAGTGGGGGCCGCTATAATGCCCGGCTTATCCAGGCAGCCCGGCGCCAAGTCCATGAAAGATAACGTGCATCCCAACTACAAAGACGTCGTCTTTCACGACGTGACGTCCGATTTCAAGATTCTGACCCGTTCCACCATGAGCTCGAAAGAGACCGTGAAGTGGGAAGACGGCCAGGAATATCCGCTGGTCAAGGTGGAAATTTCCTCGGCGTCGCACCCGTTCTATACCGGCAAGCACAAGGTGATCGACACCGGCGGCCGTATCGACAAGTTCCAGAAGCGCTACGCGCGCTGAACTTGCAGGACGGGCTGTACCGGCAGCGGCCGCGCATTGCGCGGCCGTTGTTTTTTGGGTCGCCCGCGCTTCGTTTGCGTGCCCCCGGCCAGTGCGTCTACGACTTCTGTCCAAGCGACGCCAAAATGCTGCTGTGCGATAATGACGTGATCCTAGGCGACGCCTTGGACTTCCATCACGTGCCTGCCCATGTGGGATCAGGCGCCTTCCACTGAAGGAGCGTACACAGTGTCCGATCTTGATCAGGTCACGCTCAACGCCGGCGACAAGTCGGTCGTTCTGCCGGTTCTCAAGCCCACGCTGGGCAATGACTGCGTCGATATTTCCAAGCTGACCAAAGAAACCGGTCTGTTCACCTACGACTCGGGCTTCACCGCCACCGCCAGCTGCAAGTCGGCCATCACCTATATCGATGGCGACAATGGCGTGCTGTTGTACCGCGGCTACCCGATCGAACAGTTGGCCGAGAAGTCCAGCTTCCTGGAAGTTTCGTATCTGCTGATGAACGGCGAACTGCCGACGGCGGACGAATTCAAGAAGTTCGACCACGAAGTGACGCATCACACGATGATGCATGAGTCGCTGAAGAACTTCCTCGGCGGTTTCCGCCACGACGCGCACCCGATGGCCATGCTGGCCGGCTCGGTCGCTTCGCTGTCGGCGTTCTACCACGACACCCTGGACCTCAACGATCCGGAGCAGCGCCGTCAGGCCGCCATCCGTCTGATCGCCAAGGTGCCGACCCTGGCAGCTGCTGCGTACCGCTATTCGATCGGCTGGCCGATCCGTTACCCGCGCAACAACCTGAACTACGTCGACCGCTTCCTGCACATGATGTTCGAAGTGCCGAGCGAGCCGCTGGAGATCAACCCGGTCGTGGCCAAGGCGCTGGATCTGCTGTTCATCCTGCACGCCGACCACGAACAGAACGCCTCCACCTCGACGGTGCGCCTGGTCGGTTCGACCGGTGCCAACCCGTACGCATCGGTGGCTGCCGGCATCACCGCGCTGTG
Organism: Xanthomonas cannabis pv. cannabis; assembly: GCF_000802365.1. GTDB lineage: Bacteria > Pseudomonadota > Gammaproteobacteria > Xanthomonadales > Xanthomonadaceae > Xanthomonas > Xanthomonas cannabis. The sequence goes on along the minus strand of NZ_JSZE01000076.1, from coordinate 16,286 downwards.
GGGCCCGGCACACGGCGGCGCCAACGAAGCGGTGCTGAAGATGCTCGAAGAGATCGGTACCGCCGATAACGTCGAGTCCGCCGTGGCCAAGGCCAAGGACAAGAACTCCTCGTTCCGCCTTATGGGCTTCGGTCATCGCGTCTACAAGAACTTCGACCCGCGCGCCAAGATCATCCGCGAGATGACCCACAAGGTGCTGGGCGAGCTGGGCGTCAACGACCCGTTGCTGGAAGTGGCGTTGAAGCTGGAAGAAGCCGCGCTGAAGGACGACTACTTCGTGCAGCGCAAGCTGTACCCCAACGTCGACTTCTACTCGGGCCTGATCTACAAGGCGCTCAATATCCCGGTGGAGATGTTCACCGTGATGTTCGCCATTGCGCGTACCGCCGGCTGGGTGTCGCATTGGCTGGAGCAGCAGGTCGACCCGGAAATGAAGATCGGCCGTCCGCGCCAGATCTACACCGGCTACGACAAGCGCGACTACACCGACAGCGCCAAGCGCTAAGCGGTTTCAGGTTGTCTGCGTAAGCAACGCCCCGCACCGCGGGGCGTTTTGCGTTGTGGCTTGCGGTCTGCCGGATGAGTGACTGGGCCTGCACGTCTGGGCCCGGTGGCGCCGCGCGTTCGGTACGGCTTAGGGCAGTTGCTGTACGTAACCCTGGCGCTCGTCATCGGCCAGCAGTTGCCGCACCTGCGCCGCCGAGGCGCGCGGCATCGGTTTTTCGTCCAGCTGCGACAGCGGTGCCTGCCGCAACGCGTCGTAGGGCAGCACGGTCAGGTCGAAGGTGAGCTCCTCGGCACTGAACAGCCACACCGGGAAGTCGCCAGTGCGGTCGCGATCCAGGCGCAGACGGCGGGTGCGCGCCTCGGCCGGAATGCGGTGGTCTTCCAGAAACCGCTGCACTGCATCCGTATCGTCGCTATGCAGCTGCAATTGCACCGGCGCGTTCGCATCGGCGGTGCCGTCCAGCACCGGGCCGGTCAGTCGCGGCTGAAACGGGCTGAGAAATTCCAGTGCACGCACGGCTGCTTCGCGGCGTTGGCGTAGACGCACGCCGTGCTCGGGTCCGGCGAACAAGCGTTGGTATTCGCGCAAGGCATCTTCGATCTCGCGGTTGCGCGGCAACGAGGCATCGTCATGAATGCCGAGACGGCTGGCGGCCTTGAGCTTGGCCTGATGAAAATCGCGAATCCCGCCCTCGGCCATCAGGCGGGCGGCCTCATGCGCCAGACGATGGCGACGCTCCCGGGTGCGTGTATCGGCGTGCTCGCGTGCGTGTTGCATGACCGGGCTCCCCTGATGAACCTGGGCTCGACTCTACAACAGCTGCATGAAGACATGGCGAATGCGTCGCGCCATGTCGCGCACGAACCGCGTCGTACTGCCGACTTCGCTCAACAGGCAATCAGCCACAAACGGCAGCTGCCTGTTCGCGTCACTGCACCTGCCTCACCCGCCCAAGAAAAAGGGGAACCGGAGCAGTCCCGCTGTTCCGATTCCCCATTCCCGAATCCCGAATCCCGGCCCTCAAAAAATATCGAAGGCCTTCTCGTCCTGCTGCTCCTGCAGGCCGTAGTCGTAATCCTGCAGGCGATCCAGGTCCTCGTTCTTGACCCATTCGACCGCGCCATTGATGGTGGCCTGGGACATGCCATCGGGCGGGTCGTTGGCGGCGATCGGCTTGTCCTTGAGTGCCACGCGCATGTAGTCGATCCAGATCGGCAGGGCGGCCTTGCCGCCATATTCGCGATAGCCCAGCGAGCGGAAGTCGTCGCGGCCCACCCACACGGTGGTGGCGTAGGGGCCACCGAAGCCGGAGAACCAGGCATCGCGGTGGTCGTTGGTGGAACCGGTCTTGCCGCCGACGTCCTCGCGGCCGAGCACCTTGGCCGCGGTGCCGGTACCGCGCTGGACCACGTCGCGCATCATCGACACCAACTGGTAGGCGGTGCGCTCGTCGATGGCGCGCGGGGCGATCTTGGTTTCGGCAATCGGTGCCGGCGCGGCGTCTGCCGGCGTGGGTGCGGCATCGGCTACCGGTGCCGGCGGTGTTGCCGGTGCCTGCGCGCCGAAGTTGAAACCGTCCACCACCTGGCTGACCGGGGCGACATTGCCGCCCTGCAGCGCGCAGGTGCGGCAGGCCACGGCAGGCACTTCCTTGAAGATGACATTGCCGTCGCGGTCCTTGATCTCATCCACGATCCAGGTGTCCACGCGCGAGCCGCCGTTGGCGAACACCGCATAGCCGCGTGCCACCGAGAGCGGGGTCAGCGACGCGGTGCCCAGCGACATCGACAGGTTGGGCGGCAGCTCCGCTTCCTGGAAGCCGAACTGGCTGATGTATTTGCGTGCAAAATCGACGCCGATCGCGTCCAGCAGCCGTACCGACACCAGGTTGCGTGACTGCACCAGCGCCTCGCGCAGGCGCATCGGGCCGCGGAATCCGCCGCCATCGTTCTGCGGCGACCAGGTCTTGCCGCGACGGTCGCGGAACACCACCGGCGCATCCAGCACGATCGAGGCCGGGTTGAAGCCCTTTTCGAAGGCCGCCGCATACACGAAGGGCTTGAAACTCGAGCCTGGCTGGCGGCGTGCCTGGGTGGCGCGATTGAACTTGTTGCCGGCAAAGCTGAACCCGCCGACCAGCGCGCGCAGTGCGCCGCTGTTGGCGTCCAGTGACACCAGGGCCGCCTGGCCACGCGGTAGCTGGTCGATGATCCACTCGCCGTCCTTTTCGCCTGCCCGGATGCGGGTCAGGTCGCCGCGTGTCAGCAGCTTGGCGGGCGTCCTGCCGGTCCAGCGGCTGGCCGAGGCAGGCAGGGTGAGTTCGGTCTTGTCGTGTTGCACGACGGTGACGCCGCCGTCGGGGTTGCTGCGCGCCACGATCACCGGGCGCAGCCCGCCCTGGGTGAACACCCCGGACAGATGCTTGGCCAGTGCCGGCGCGTCGGCATCTGCGGCCACGTCGACATGCTGCTCCACGCCATGCCAGCCATGACGATGGTCGTACAGGCGCAGGCCGTCGTTGATGGCGGCGTCCGCGCCGGTCTGCAGGGTGGCATCGATGGTGGTGGTGACGTGGTAGCCCTTGTTGAGCACATCGCCACCGTACTTGGCGATCATCTCCTGGCGGACCAGTTCGGCCACGTACGGCGCGTAGACCTCGACCGGCGGCTCGTGCGGCTTGGCATGCATCGGCACCGCCTTGGCGGCATCGGCTTCGGCCTGGCTGACGAAACCCAGGTCGGCCATGCGCTGCAGCACGTAGTAGTCGCGCCGTTCGCGGGCGCGTTCCGGGTTGCTGATCGGGTTGCCGCTGGACGGGAACTTGGGAATGCCGGCCAGCGAAGCCATCTCGTCCAGGCTCAGCTCACTCATCTTCTTGCCGAAGTAGTACTCGGCGGCCGCACCCACGCCGTAGGCGCGATTGCCGAAAAAGCTCTTGTTGAGATAGAGCTCGAAGATCTCGTCCTTGCTCAGCTCACTCTCGATCTTGCGTGCCAGCAGGATCTCGGCGAGCTTGCGGGTGTAGCTGTACTCGGAACTGAGGAAGAACTGCCGCGCCACCTGCTGGGTGATGGTCGAGCCGCCCGGCACGCGCTTGGCGTCGGTGGTGGCCAGCAGCCACACCGCACGGCCGATGCCCTTGTAGTCCACGCCCCCGTGCTCGTAGAAGCGCGCGTCCTCGGTCGCCAGGAAGGCCTGCTTCAGCCGCAACGGCACCTCCTTCATCTGGATCGGATAGCGCCGGGTCTCGCCATACACGGCCATCAGGCGGCCATCGCTGGCATACACGTACATCGGCTCCTGCAGCTCGACCTGCTTGAGCGACTGCACATCGGGCAACTTCGAGGAAATGGCGTAATACAGGCCGCCGGCAGCGATAGCGCCAAGCAGTGCGAGCACGACGAGCGCGGCCAGGATCCAGCCCAGCCAACGGCGAATACGGGGCATGTACAGAGAGATTCCGATTGCAGATTTCTTGGTCACAGAGTATAGATGACGCCGGGTTTGGCTGGGGCCGAACTCTGGGGATCGCAGAAGACAGCAAGGGGGTCACGGTCGCGAGGTCATTGCCTTGCGCGTGAAGGGCTTGTCAACTGTTAAAATTTGATTATTAATACGAGGGCGCAGACATGCGTCCAAGTGCCCGTCGGCAGGGGAGTTACCGTGGGGCTTTTACCCAAGAGTCAGTCGCCACTGATTGGTGTCGATATCAGTTCCACTGCGGTCAAGCTGTTGCAGCTGTCGCGCAGCGGGAATCGTTTCCGCGTGGAGCACTACGCGGTTGAACCGTTGCCGCCAAATGCGGTGGTGGAAAAGAACATCGTCGAAGTGGAGGCGGTCGGCGAAGCCATTCGCCGCGCCATCAACCGTTCCGGCAGCAAGGCCAAGAACGCGGCAGCTGCCGTGGCTGGCTCGGCGGTGATCACCAAGCTGATCCCGATGCCGGCCGATCTGGACGACAGCGACATGGAGGCCCAGGTCGAACTGGAAGCCACCAATTACATTCCGTACCCGATCGAGGAAGTGAATCTCGATTTCGAGGTGCTGGGCCCGATGCCCAACAGCCCGGACATGGTCCAGGTGCTGCTGGCCGCCTCGCGCTCGGAAAACGTGGAACTGCGCCAGTCGGCGCTGGAACTGGGTGGCCTGACCGCCAAGGTGATGGACGTGGAGGCCTTCGCGGTCGAAAACGCGTTCGCCCTGGTCGCCAGCGAACTGCCGGTCGCCGCCGATGCGGTGGTTGCGCTGGTCGACATCGGCGCCACCATGACCACGCTCAGCGTGCTGCGCTCCGGGCGCAGCCTGTACAGCCGCGAACAGGTGTTCGGCGGCAAGCAGCTCACCGACGAAGTGATGCGCCGTTATGGCCTGACCTACGAAGAAGCCGGGCTGGCCAAGCGCCAGGGCGGGCTGCCGGAGAGCTACGAGGTCGAAGTGCTGGAGCCGTTCAAGGAAGCGACGGTGCAGCAGATCAGCCGTTTGCTGCAGTTCTTCTATGCCGGCAGCGAATTCAACCGCGTCGACTGCATCGTGCTGGCCGGCGGGTGCGCCGCGCTGTCACGCCTGCCGGAGATGGTGGAAGAGCAGCTGGGCGTGACCACCGTGGTCGCCAACCCGCTCGCACAGATGACGCTGGGCCCGAAGGTTCAGGCCCATGCGCTGGCGCTGGATGCGCCCGCCTTGATGATCGCCACCGGCCTGGCCCTGAGGAGCTTTGACTGATGGCAAGAATCAATCTATTGCCCTGGCGCGCCGAGCGCCGGAAGGCGCGCGAGCGCGAGTTCTATTCGATGCTGGGCTTCGCCGCATTGGGCGGCGTGCTGTTGTCGGCCTTGATCTGGTTCTACTACGACGCGCAGATCACCGGCCAGACCGAGCGCAATGCGTTCCTGACCACCGAGATCGACAAGGTCAAGGCGCAGAACGAAGAGATCAAGGAACTCGACAAGAAGAAGGACCGCCTGCTTGCGCGCAAGAAGGTGATCGAGGAGCTGCAGGCCAACCGCTCGCAGATGGTGCACCTGTTCGATTCGCTGGTGCGCACCATTCCCGATGGCGTGGCGCTGACCAACATCAAGCAGGACGGCGACATCCTGACACTGGAAGGCCGCTCGCAATCCAACGCCCGCGTCAGTGCCTACATGCGCAACCTCGAAGGTTCGGGCTGGATGACCAATCCGGACCTGTCGATCATCGAGGCCAAGAGCCAGGACAAGGCCGGGCAGCCTGCCACCTCGTCGATGGACACCAAGACGCTGCCGTACGTGTTCACGCTCAAGGTCAAGCTGGCCAACCCGAACGAGGCTGACAAGAACGGCACTACGCCGGGCGTAGTGGATCCGGCCGCGCCGGATGCAGCACCTGCCGGTGCCGCGCCTGCTGCTCCAGCGGCGCCTACGCCCGCAACGTCGCCGGCCGCGGCGCCTGCACCGACGCAGGCAGCACCGGCGCCCGCCAATCGGCCGCAGGAGGGGGCGGCGTCATGAGTAAGAAATCATTCAAGCTCAGTGATCTGGACTTCAACAACATCGGCGGTTGGCCGCAGCAGGCACGCATCGTGTTCTGCGTGGTGGTTGGCCTGTTCATCCTGGTGCTGGCCTGGTTCCTGTTGATCAGCGGCAAGCGCGATGAGCTGGAAGGGCTGGAAGGCACCGAATCCCAGCTGCGCACCGAGTTCGAGACCCAGCAGGGGCGGGCGGTGAATCTGGAGCCGCTCAAGCAGCAGCTCGCGCAGATGGAGCAGGTGCTGCAGCAGATGCTGCGTCAGCTGCCCAGCAAGACCGAAATGCCGGATCTGATCATCGATATCTCGCAGACCGCGTTGTCCAGCGGCCTGTCCAACGAGCTGTTCCAGCCGGGACCGGAATCGCCGAAGGAGTTCTACGCCGAGAAGCCGATCGCCCTGCGCATGGTGGGCAGCTACCACCAGTTCGGCGCCTTTGTCAGCGGCGTGGCATCGCTGCCGCGCGTGGTGATCCTGACCATGCACGACATCAACCTCAAGCCCAAGGATGCCAAGGCTGGCATCACACCGCGCGGCGCGCTGGAGCTGTCCGGCACGGTCAAGACCTATCGTTATCTGGACGATGAGGAAATGGCCGAGCAGGAGAAGGCGGCGGCCGACGCGGCGAAGAAGGGCGGCCAATGACCATGAAACTGCTCAAGATCTTGTCCTGCGTGGCGCTAATTGCTGTATTGCCGGCGTGCACGCGCGGGGTGACCAGCACCCCGGGCGATGCGCCGAATCTGGAAGCCTGGGTGGCTGAGGTGCGCGCGCGTCCTGCGCCGCCGCTGGAGCCATTGCCGGTGATGCAGCAGTTCGAGACGTTCGAATATGCCGCGCAGGTGATGCGCGACCCGTTCAGCGACGCCTGGGTCAGTGCGGAAGGCGGCAACGGCACGCGTCCGGATCCGAACCGGCGCAAGGAACCGTTGGAGGCCTTCCCGCTCGACGCGCTCGACATGGTGGGGACCATTGGGGGCGGCTCGGGTCTGATCGCGCTGGTGATGGCACCGGACAAGGTGACCTACCGCGTGCGGCCGGGTGTGTATCTGGGACAGAGCGATGGCCGGGTGACCGGGGTCTACGAAGACCGCATCGAGCTGATTGAACTTGTGCCGGACGGTGCGGGTGGATGGCTTGAACGGCCGGCCGCGCTCGCATTGGATGATCAATAAAGTGATAGGGGATAGCACGATGACGTTTTCCAATGCCCAGCGGCTGCGTCCGGTTCGACGCCACGCGATGCTCCAGGCCTGCGCGTTGGGATGTGCGCTGGCGCTGGCCGGCGGCAGCGCGTTTGCCGCCGCCGCGCTGACGCAGCCCGCGCAGGACCCTGCCAAGACCGCTCCGGCGAGCCTGGCGGTGTCCAAGATCGATTTCAAACGCGGTGACGATGGTGCGGGCCGCCTGATCCTGAAGTTTGACGGGCAGGGCGCCAGTCCCGATCTGCGCACGCAGGGCGACAGCGTGCTGGTGGACATCAGCAACGCAAAGCTGCCGCCCGAGCTGCAGCGCCCGCTCAACGTCACCGACTTCGCCACGCCGGTGCAGCGGGTGGAGGTCAAGCCGTCCGGTTCCGGCTCGCAGCTGGTGCTGTCGACCAAGGGCGCCTTCGATTCGCTGGCCTACCAGACCGGTAACGAATACGTGGTGGAAATCACTCCGCGCAAGGGCCAGCCGGCCGTTGGCGGCGTGAGCGCCGCGTCGGTCACCCAGGCCGCCGCGCAGATTGCCGCGCGCGGCTACAGTGGTCGCCCGGTGACGTTCAACTTCCAGGACGTGCCGGTGCGCACCGTGCTGCAGCTGATCGCCGAAGAGTCCAACCTCAACATCGTCGCCTCCGACACCGTGCAGGGCAACGTCACCCTGCGCCTGATGAACGTGCCGTGGGACCAGGCGCTGGACATCGTGCTGCGCGCCAAGGGCCTGGACAAGCGCCGCGATGGCGGCGTGGTCTGGGTCGCCCCGCAGCCGGAGCTGGCCAAGTTCGAGCAGGACAAGGAAGACGCCCGTATCGCGATCGAGAACCGCGAGGATCTGATCACCGATTATGTGCAGATCAATTACCACAATGCGGCGGTGATCTTTAAGGCGCTGACAGAGGCCAAGGGGATTGGCGGTGGTGGCGGTGGTGGGCAAGGCGGACAAGGTGGTGCCGGTCAGCAAGATAATGGCTTTTTGTCGCCACGCGGACGTTTGGTTGCTGATGAACGTACCAACACTTTGATGATCAGCGATATTCCGAAAAAGGTCGCGCAGATGCGCGAATTGATTTCGCATATTGATCGCCCGGTGGATCAGGTCCTGATTGAAAGCCGCATCGTGATTGCTACCGATACGTTTGCGCGCGACCTTGGCGCGCGCTTTGGTGTCACCGGTGCAACGGGTCGGGGCATCTTGAGCGGTTCGCTGGAAAGCAATGTCAACTACCTCAATACCTCTGCGCAAGCTGGTCTGGAAATCGCCAATGGTGGTACGCAGACAACGTTGCCAGCTCATCTGTTTCCATCCGGCCTGAACGTTGATCTTGGAGCTGGTGGTTTCACGAACAGCGGCGCCGCGGGTCTTGCTTACACGCTGTTGGGCTCACATTTCAACCTGGACATCGAGCTGTCGGCGATGCAGGAGGAAGGTCGCGGTGAGGTCGTTTCGAATCCGCGCATCGTGACGGCCAATCAGCGTGAAGGCGTAATCAAGCAGGGCCGGGAGATCGGCTATGTAACCATCAGCGGTGCCGGTGTCGCCGGCGGCGGTTCGCAAGCCAACGTGCAGTTCAAAGAAGTCCTCCTTGAGCTAAAAGTCACGCCGACAATTACCAACGACAATCGCGTCTTCCTCAACATGAATGTGAAGAAGGATGAAGTCGCTCGATTCATTGATCTGCCGCAATACGGCACTGTGCCGGAAATCAACCGTCGCGAAGTCAATACGGCTGTGCTTGTGGCCGATGGCGAAACGGTTGTGATCGGTGGCGTTTACGAATTCACGGACCGCGAGAGCGTGTCGAAGGTGCCGTTCCTGGGCGACATCCCGTTCTTGGGTAATTTGTTCAAGAAGCGCGGCCGCAGCAAGGAAAAGGCCGAGCTGCTGGTCTTTGTTACCCCGAAAGTGCTGCGGGTCGCAAGCGCAGCGCGGTAACGGCACTGGACACCGACAGGAGGGCCGCGCAAGCGGCCTTCTTTTTCACTTCTTGTGCGCAAAGTCCGACGCAAACGCAGAAGCTCGCAATGCATGCCGGATTGATGGGCTATCCGCCATGCGTGATCGAAGACGGCTGCGATGTGGTCCCCGCCGATCAAAGGTAGCTTGGCTGGCCCGAGGTGAGCTTGACCCCCGTCACTCCCTGAACCTCTTAAAGCCCTGCGGTGAACCAATCGCGTTCGAATCGGTCACACTGGGCCTATGAACGCACCGCCGCTCCTCCCGCCAGAAGCCGCCGCCGCGCCCGCCGAGGACCGGCTGCATCGTCAATTCACCTCGCTGCGCGAGTCGCTGGCGCAGCGCATCGTCGGCCAGTCCGCGCTTGTGGAACGGTTGTTGATCGCCCTGCTGGCCGATGGCCATCTGCTGGTGGAGGGCGCGCCGGGCCTGGCCAAAACCACCGCAATCCGCGCGCTGGCCTCGCGGCTGGAAACGGATTTTGCGCGGGTGCAGTTCACCCCGGATCTGTTGCCCGCCGATCTGACCGGTACCGAGATCTGGCGGCCGCAGGACAGCCGGTTCGAGTTCATGCCGGGGCCGATCTTCCACCCCATCCTGCTGGCCGACGAGATCAATCGTGCGCCGGCCAAGGTGCAGTCGGCGCTGCTGGAGGCGATGGGCGAACGTCAGGTGACCGTTGGCCGGCATACGTACGCGCTGCCGCAGCTGTTCCTGGTGATGGCGACACAGAATCCGATCGAGCAGGAGGGCACGTTCCCGCTGCCCGAAGCGCAGTTGGACCGCTTCCTGATGCATGTGCGCATTGGCTACCCGCAGGCCGATGCCGAGGCGGAAATCCTGCGTCTGGCGCGCGAGGCGGCCCGCGACACCCTGGAAAAGCACGAGACCGTCCCCGACAGGATTCCGTTGGACGACGTCTTCGCCGCACGCCGCGTGGTACTGGATGTGCACCTGGCGCCGCAGCTTGAGCGGTACCTGATCGAGATCGTGCTGGCCTCGCGCGATCCGCAGCGCTACGACCCGGCATTGGCGCGGCGCATCGCCTGGGGCGCGAGCCCACGCGGTTCGATCGCCCTGGAGCGGTGCGCGCGTGCGCGTGCGTGGCTGGCCGGGCGCGACTACGTCACCCCCGACGACATCCGGGCCATTGCGCCGGACGTGCTGCGCCACCGCGTATTGCCCAGCTACGAAGCCACCGCCGAAGGGTGGGATGGCGAGCGCCTGGTCGCCGCGTTGCTGGACAAGATTCCGCTGCCCTGATCGGGCAGCGTGCTACCGAGGTATGCCGCCCTCCCGCCCGAGCCCGATGTCTTCGATTCCGTCCTTCCCCTCAGCGAACCCACCGGCTGCCGTGGCCGGTGACGGCCTGCGCCCCAGCCTTGCCGAGTTGATCGCGTTGCGCGGCACCGTGCAGCATCGCGGGCAACCTGGGCGTGGCCGGCATGGGCTGGTGGGGCCGGTGCCGGCCGCCACGCGCGGGCGTGGGATGGAATATGCCGAGTCGCGCGAGTACGTGGCCGGTGACGATGCGCGGCATATCGATTGGCGCGTCACCGCGCGCACCGGGCGGGCGCATACCAAGCTGTTTCAGGCCGAGCGCGAGCGCTTGAGCCTGATCGTGGCAGACACCTCGCCCGCACTCTTCTTCGGCACCCGCGTGCGTTACAAGTCGGTGCAGGCCGCCCGTGCCGGCGCCGTGGCGGCATGGCTGGCGCAGCGGCAGGGCGACCGTGTCGCGGCCTTGCGCGGCACCGCCAGCGAGGCGCCGATCGCGCCGCGGTCGGGGCAGCGCGGTGTGCTGCCGGTGCTCGATGCCCTGGCGCGCTGGTATGCGCAGCCGCCTGCTGGCGACGCCGGGTTGGAGGTCGCCCTGGATCATGCGGCGCGGCTCCTGCGGCCAGGCGCGCGCCTGACCGTGCTTGCCGATGCGCGCAGTGCAAGCCGGATCTCCGCAACGCGCTGGTCCGGGCTGGCATTGCATCACGAGGTGGTGGTGATCGTGCTGGTCGACCCGCTGGAGCTGTCGCCGCCAGCCCGCGCCCTGAGTTTCGATGTGCGCGGTGAGCGCATTGCGGTGGATCTTGCCAGCCAAGCTGCGCGCGCGCGCTGGCAGGCCGAGTTCGTCGCGCCGCTGGAGCAGCTGGCCACACTGCTGCAATCGCGCGGCGTACGCGTGCATCGCCTGTCCACCGACGATGCCAGCGACGCGTGGCTGGGCGGCGGCGCCCCCGTGCGGGGCGCATGACGATGAGCCCGCAGGCACTGCCGCTGCGCGATGTTCATCTGCCGCCGCCGCCGCCGTGGTGGCCGCTGGCGCCTGGCTGTTGGCTGCTGATCGCGGCAGTCGTGCTGGTGCTGGCCGGTGTGTGGTGCTGGTGGTGGCGTCGCCGCCAACGGCAACGTCGCTGGCTGGCGGCCTTCGATGCAGAGCTGCAGCGTGCCGCAACGCCTGTGCAGCGTCTGGCAGCACTGTCGGCGCTGCTGCGCCGCGCGGCGCGGAGCGTCGATGCGCAGGCCGATCGGTTGCAGGGCGATGCCTGGCTGCAGTTTCTGGATGGCCGCAACAGCAAGACGCGCGCATTTTCGCAAGGGCCGGGTCGCGCGCTGCTCGACGGCGGATTTCAGCGCGCCCCGGCGGTGGCCGACCTGGACGCGGTGCAGGCACTGGCGCGCGCCCGGTTTCTGGGTCTGATGCGGGGCCAGCGATGAACTGGCTGCAGTGGTCGCAGTGGCAGGACGCGCTGGCGCATTGCGCCTGGCCATGGGCGTGGTGGTTGATGCCGCTGCCGCTGCTGATGTGGTTCTGGCCGCAGCGCGGCCAGGAGTCTGCGGCGCTGCGTGTGCCGTATGCCGATCAGCTGCATGCGGTGGCCCAGGCGCAACGCGCGCCGTCGTTGCGCATGCCGCGCTGGCTGGCGTGGCTGGGCTGGTTCTTGTTGTGCGCCGCGCTGGCGCGTCCGCAGCAGCTGGGCGAGGTGATCCAGCCGCCGCGCGAAGCACGGCAGATGATGCTGGCGGTGGATCTGTCCGGCAGCATGAGCGAGCCGGACATGGTGCTCGGTGGCAACGTGGTCGATCGCCTCACCGCCGCCAAGGCGGTGCTGTCGGACTTTCTGGATCGGCGCGACGGCGATCGCGTCGGCTTGCTGGTGTTCGGCCAGCGCGCGTATGCACTGACCCCGCTGACTGCGGATCTGACCTCCGTACGCGACCAGCTGGCCGACAGCGTGGTGGGGCTGGCCGGGCGCGAGACTGCGATCGGCGATGCGATCGCGTTGTCGGTGAAGCGGCTGCGCGAGCAGAAGCAGGGCCAGCGGGTGGTGGTCCTGCTCACCGATGGCGTCAACACCGCCGGGGTGCTCAATCCATTGAAGGCGGCCGAACTGGCCAAGGCCGAGGGCGTGCGTGTGCACACCATCGCTTTCGGAGGCAGTGGAGGCTACTCGCTGTTCGGCGTGCCGATTCCGGCTGGCGGCAACGACGATATCGACGAGGATGGGCTGCGCAAGATTGCCGAGCAAACTGGCGGACGTTTTTTCCGTGCCCGCGATACCGAAGAGCTGGCGGGCATCTACGCCGAACTCGATCGCCTGGAGCCGGTGAAGGCCTTGGGTCCGTCGGTGCAGCCGCGGGTCGAACGCTACTACTGGCCCTTGGGCGCAGCCATGGTGATCGCGTTGCTCGCGTACGTGTTGCCGCGGAGATGGCGATGAGCGCGCCCACCGAATTGCTGGCAGCGTTGCATCTGTTGCGCCCCGACTGGCTGTGGGCCTTGCTGGCGATCGTGCCGGCGGCGCTGCTGTGGCACGTACGCCGGCGCAGTGCCGATGTGTGGCGTCACAGCGTGGACGCGCACCTGTTGCCGGCCTTGCTGGTGGCCGGCGGGCGGCGCGGATGGCTGGGTTTCGTGCTGGCCGCGCTGACTTACGCGCTGGCGGTGGTGGCGATGAGCGGGCCGAGCTGGCGGCAGACCGAGCGCCCGGTGTTTCAATCCAGCATGCCGTTGGTGGTGGTGCTGGATCTGTCCTCCAGCAGCCTCGCCACCGACCTGCCGCCCTCGCGCCTGCTCCAGGCGCGCGCGAAGCTGGCCACGTTGCTGCGCAAGCGTGCCGGTGGCGATGTGGCATTGCTGGTCTATGCCGGCGAAAGTTTCACCGTCGCGCCCCTGACGCAGGACGCCGCCAACGTGGCCGTGTTTCTGGATGCGCTGTCGCCGTCGGTGATGCCGGTCGATGGCAAACGCGCCGATCGGGCGATCACGGCGGCGAGCCGGTTGCTGCAGCAGGCCGGCTTCAAACAGGGCGACATTCTGGTGGTCAGCGACAGTGCCGATGGGTCGGCAGAAAGCGCTGCCCGCACCGCACGCGCACGCGGGTTCCATGTCTCCGCCCTGGGCATCGGCAGTGTGCGTGGTGCCGCTTACCGCACCGGCAGCGGCGAGATCGCCCAGGCAAGACTCGACGAGGGCCGCCTGCGCGATCTCGCCGGTCAGGGTGGTGGGCGCTATGCGCGCATTGCCCCGGACGACTCGGACCTGGAGGCGCTGGGGGTGCTCGATCCTGCCCAGCAGCCGCTTGCCGATGAGGCGGCCGAAGCCGGCGGCGGCAAGACCTGGCTCGATGAGGGTTACTGGCTGGTGATGCCGGTGATGCTTCTGGCGCTTCTGGCGTTTCGCCGGCGCGCGGTTGTGGCGGTGCTGGCGCTGGTGTGCATGTTGCCGCTGGCGCAGCCTGCACGGGCAGCGGACGGCACCTTGTGGCAGCGTGCCGATCAGGTGCAGCAACAGCGTCTGGATGCCGGGGTGCAGGCGTATCGCAAAGGGGACTTTGCCGCTGCGCAGAAGGCGTTCGAAGCGGTGCCGACCGACGAGGGCTTGTACAACCTGGGCAATGCGCTGGCGCGCCAGGGCCGCTACGACGAGGCAATTGCAGCCTACGATCGCGTGCTCAAGCAACATCCCAACCAGCAGGATGCGATCGCCAATCGCGCGGCAGTCGACGCGGCGCGCAAGCGTCAGCAGCAGGACAACAAGGACGGCAAAGGTCGGGACGGCAAGAGCCAGTCCAAGGATCAGAAACAATCCGGCCAGGATGGAAACGGGCAACAGCAGACGGGCCAGAATCAGCAGGACGCGCAGTCCGGCCAGGCCGGGCAGAAGCCGCAGGACGGCAAGCAGCAGCCCTCCGACGCGCAGACCCCGCAGGACGGCAAGTCGCAGGATGCGCAGTCCAAAAACGGGCAAGGCGAGCAGAGCAGGCAGGACACGCCACCGCAGTCTGCCGATGCCAGGGCGCAGCAGCAGGCCGATGAGGCGCAGCGTCGCAAGATGCAACAAACCATGGCGCAGGCGGGCGACAAACAGACGGACGCAGGCGGCAAGCAGGAGCCCGCCACCGCAAGCGAGACGCCGCAGCAACGCGAGCAACGCCAGGCGGTGGATGCCTGGTTGCGGCGGGTACCGGACGATCCGGGCAGCTTGCTGCGGACCAAATTCAGGCTGGAATACGAACGCAGGCAACGGGCCGGACGATGATCGGCAGACACCACTTGCGCCGCGCGGCGATCGGCATGCTGGCCTGCATGATGCTGCTGGTTGGCGCACCAGCGGGTGCGGTCACGCGCGCGTGGCTTGATCGCGATAGCGCCAATGCTGGCGACGTGGTGATGTTGAACATCGAAACCGACCAACGCGGCGTCGATCCGGACTACACGCCGCTGCGCAATGATTTTTCGCTGGGCGCCAAGAGCGCCAATCAGCAGATGCAGGTGACCAACGGTTCGGTGACGGTGCGTGCCCTGTTCGGTGTGGTGCTGACACCGCGCAAGAGTGGTGAACTGATCGTGCCGGCGATACGGGTTGGCAATGAGCGCACCGAGCCGCTGCGCCTGCAGGTGGTTGGAGCGGCGAACGATGCCGCCAGCAGTTCCAGCGGCGCTGCCGGCGGGCCGAGTGCGGCGCAGGGCAATGAAGAGGCTTTCGTCGAGACCCGGGTGGACGACCCGCAGCCCTATGTGCAGCAGAGCGTGGGGGTGGTGGTGCGCTTGTACTTTGCCAATCAACTGGCATCGGGCGAGCTGGATCTGGAAGCGCCCGATGGCGCGTCGCTGCAACGCATTGGCGATGACGTCAGTTCGGTCAAGCTGGTCAACGGCCGCCAGTACAACGTGGTGGAGCGGCGCTATCTGCTGGTGCCCGAGCGCAGCGGCCGGCTGGTGCTGCCCCCGGCGCGATTCAACGGGCGATCGGTCGGTGGATTCTTCGACGATTATTTCGGTCGCGGCAACGGTGAGCTGAGCGCGCGCAGCGCCAGCATTCCGCTGCAGGTGCGCGCCCAGCCGGCCAACGCGCCGCAGCCCTGGCTGCCGCTGCGCAGCCTGCAGTTGCGCTACACGGCCACGCCGCAACGCGCCACTGCCGGGGAAGCGACGCAGTTCATGGTGGAAGCCAGCGCGCGCGGCGCCACCCAGGCGCAGTTCCCCGAGTTGCCCACGCCAAGCGTGCCCGATGCGCAGGTGTTCGCCGAGCCGGCGCAATACGAAGAACGCTTTGTGGACGGCTCGCCGCAGCTGCGCCTGACGCGCCGCTATTCGATCGTGCCCAACCGCGCCGGCCCGCTGGTCGTGCCTGGGCTGCAGGTGGCCTGGTGGGATGTCGGCGCAGGCGCGGCCAAGACCGCAGCGGTGCCGGATCTGACATTGGATGTTGCGGCGGGCAGCGGGGCCTTTGCGGCACCGGCCCCGGCACCTGCGCCGACAGGCAGCCCGGCAAGCAACAACGCGGCGCCTGCGCCAACAGCCAGTGCGCTGACGTTGCAGCAGCAGCCGTCGCCAGCTACGCAACGGCCATGGGGATGGATGGCCGCCGCCGCAGGCTTTGCGGTGTTGTGGGTGGTGACGTTGGTATGGGCGTTGCGGCGCCGGCGCGGCGCGGCACGCAGTGCTGCCGAGGCCACCGTCGGCGACGCGCCCACGCCCGGCAAGCGTGCAACCCATGGCGTGGCCGAGCTGCGCCGCGCGCTGGACAGTGGCGGCATGGACGATGTGGCAAACGTGCTCTGCGGCATGGCCGGTGTGGCCGATATCGACAGCGTATTGGCCGCCTTGGCCGATCCC
>NZ_JSZE01000075.1 GCF_000802365.1 Xanthomonas cannabis pv. cannabis | reverse complement strand
CTTTGCAGCACCGTGCAGCCATAGCTCTTCCGGCAGTCACGACATCTGCCAGCGTGAGTCCCTCGGTCTTAGCCGGCACGCAAGCCGGAGCGGCAGGCGGGCAGGGTTCGTCGTTTGCGGCTGCCAAATGCTCTCTCGACATTCGCTGCGCAAGACGGCCGGTGCGCGCGAAGCAGCAAGCAAAGGCCCAGCGTGGCCAGCGTCGAGGTTCTTGGATTCAACTGAGCACGCACGTCCGATCCGACATGTGGACGGATCCAGCGCATCATTCTCGACGGCAGCACCGCGGTCTCGCAACATCCATCGCGCGGAACGCTTGTGCGTGCATGGACTGCCTGGCTCAGAGCGACGGCGCTGCGGTCAACGTTCGAAGGGAGTCCACGCCCGCGATCCCGACCATGCAGATCGACATCGACCAGCCTTCCCAAGGCGCCCTCGGGCTCAGCGTGCAACCAGGCGTGGCGCGGCAACAGCCAGAAACAACGCAGGCGGCCGAAGCCGCCTGTGTCTGAGCATGCAGCGCGCTACCGCTGCAGGAATGCAGTGCCGGCGCGGCAGGCGGCTCAGCGCGGCGATGCCACCGACTTGCCAGACGAGGTGCCCTTGCCGGCCGGGTCTGGCTTTTCGGCCAGCATGTTCTCGCTGCCGAAATCGCCGTCCACGTCGATATCCAGCCAACGCTTGGCCGGCAGACCGAGTGCGCGATCGAGGATGGTGGGCAGCATGCCGGAGGGCAGGCCGCTTTCGCCGTTCCACATGATGGCGATGCCGAGGTCGCGCTCGGGCAACAGCGCCACCAGTCCGCGATAGCCCTGCACCGCACCGGCATGGAACACCACCTGATGGCCCGCGTAGTCGAACACACGCCAGCCCAGCGCATAGCTGGCTGCATCCACGCGCTCGTGACGCCAGCCCGAGCGCATTTCGCCCGGCGTGGAGATCAGCGGTGCGTGCAAGGTGGCCAGCAGGGGCGCCGGCAGCACGTCGGTGCGATGGCCGGTGTGCGCGAGCAGCCACTGCGCCATGTCGCTGGCGCTGGCGTTGACGCCGGCGGCAGGCGCCACCCGGTAGTAGGTGGGCTTGGGCGTCAGCGACACCCAGCCGTTGCGGCTGCGTACGTGCGGCCGCGCCCAGCGCGGGCTGGCCTGGATGCCGGCCAGGCCCATGCTGGCATCGTTCATGCCCAGCGGCTTGAAGATGCGCCGCTCCACCGATTGCTCGTAGAAGCTGCCCGACGCGGCGAACACCACATCGCCGACCAGGCTGAAGGCCACGTTTTGATAGGCGTAGCAATCGCCCGGCGCGCAGCGCAGCGGTGCGGTCGCCAGCTTGTGGCTGAGCGAGTAGTAATCGACGTTGGATTCGATATCGCGGTCGTAGGCATTGCGGGTCAGGCCGACGCGATGGCTGAGCACGTCGGCCACCGTCAGCTGACGGGTCGCGAGGTTGTCGCTGAGCTGGAAGCCGGGCACGTAGTCGACCACCTTGCTGTCCCAGCGCAACACGCCGTCGTTGACCAGCAGGCCGGTCATGGTGCCGGCAAAGGCCTTGGACAGGGAGGCAAGACGGAACACGGTGTGCGCATCGACCGGCTGCGGATGATTGACGTCGGTGACGCCGTAACCGCGCGCGCTGAGCACCTTGCCGCCCTGCACGATGGCCATGGCCATACCTGGCAAGCGATTGCCGTAGGTCAGCTGGTCGGCCATCGATTCGAAGGCCGCCACATCGAAGCCGGCGGCCGGCGCCAACACCTTGCTGGCGGGCAGCGAAGCGCGATACGGGAGCGGGGCAGTGGGCGACTGCACCACGGTTGCCGGCTGCAGGGTCGAGGCGGTGGGCGCAGGCGTCTGTGCCGTAGAAGAAAGGGCCAGAGGCAACAACGCCCCGAGCAGCCCGATGGCCAACGGACGGAACCGTCGGTGCCTGCGCATTACTGTCATGGTTTTCCCGCCTGATCCACTGCCTCCGGCGATTCTAGCGCCGCGCTTCGCAATAGCACAAACTGCCGGAAGATGAATGGGCATCATATTGATCCTATTGACGATTTGGGTTCAGAAATCGAGCCGATCGCAGAGCGTTGGCGATCGGCGTGGCCGCTGAGTTGAAGGTTGCAAGCCACGTGCCGCACGAGTCATCCACGGGCATGGCCGCGGACGGCCAGCGCCGCTGGTGGTGCAGCGCGGCATCGGCTAACGTGCGCGCTACTTCTAGTCGGGTACCACCGCCACCATGGTCTTGCTGTCGGGTTCGTTCGCGCAGGCGCTGACACCATGACCGCTCCGTCTGCGCCGCGCTCTGCGGTTGGCCGTCTGGGCGCAGCGCTGCGCAACTCGCCGCCGCTGGCCTGGTCGTTCCTGTATTTCTTCTGCCTGCTCAGCGGGTATTACGTGCTGCGCCCGGTGCGCGAGGCGATGGGCGCCTCGGCGGACCTGCAGGCGATCTTCCCCGCCGGCATGATTGCTTTCTTCGCCGCGCACGGCATGCCGCTCAAGGATCTGGCCCTGCAGGTGTTGTTTACCTGCACCTTCCTGATCATGTTGTTGCTGCAGCCAATCTACGGCGCGTTGGTCAGCCGGTTCCCGCGTCGGGTGTTCCTGCCGACGGTGTACGGCTTCTTCATCGCCACGCTGTTGCTGTTCTACGTGCTGTTCAACAGTGACGTGCCCGGGCGCGGCATGGCGTTTTTCCTCTGGGTGACCGTGTTCAACCTGTTTGCGGTGGCGGTGTTCTGGAGCTTCATGGCCGATGTCTTCAGCAATGCCGAGGCGCGCAGCTACTACGGTTACATCGGCGCGGCCGGCACGCTGGGTGCGTTTCTCGGGCCGATCCTGACGCGCACCCTGGTCGAGCGCATCGGCATCGCGCATCTGATGCTGGTGTCGGCCGGCTTCCTGTCGGTCTGCGTGGTCTGCGTGCTGCGCCTGCGGCTGTGGGCGGTGGCGCGCGAACAGGAGCTTCGGCTCGATTCCGGCGAAGTGCCGATGGGCGGCGATGTCTTTGGCGGGCTCAAGTTGATCGTACGCGAGCCGCTGTTGCGCTGGCTGGCGCTGATGACCTTGTTCGGCGTGGGCGTCGGTACCTTGCTGTACAACGAGCAGGCTGCCCTGGTGCGGCGCCTGTACACGGATGCGGCAGCGAGCACCGCGTATTACGCCGGCATCGACCTGGCCGTCAATGCGCTTACGCTGGTGCTGCAATTACTGGTAACCCGCGCGCTGCTGTCGCGCTTCGGCATTGCGCCGGCGCTGCTGATTCCCGGGGTCGCCATCACCCTGGGCTATGCGGTGCTCGCCGCGTCGCCGCTGCCGATGATGATCGCGATCGTGCAGGTGATCACCCGCTCCAGCGAGTTTGCGTTGGCCAAGCCTGCGCGCGAAACGCTCTACACACGCGTGAATCGCGAATGGCGCTACAAGGCCGGCGCGGCAATCGACACTGTGGTCTACCGCGGCGGCGACCTGAGCTTTGTCTGGATCCACAAGCTGGTGTCGGCCCTAGGCTCGAGCGCCGTCTTCGTCGTCGGCCTGCTGGCCGCCGCCGGCATGACGCTGGGCGCGTTCGGGCTGCTGCGTGAGGCACGCAAGCTGCCGGCAGAGCGCGATGGCGGGGCGGGTGAGCGCGTGGCGGAATCGCAGGGCTGACCAGTATCGGGTCGTGCGGGTGTGTGGCGTTGCGTCTGTCGGCTCCGGTCAGGGTGCCATCGACCGGGCGCTGAGGCTGTGCGGTTGATGGGGCAATCGACGTGCCGCCTGCCGTCTCCATGCCTTGACCCCCAGGCCGTGCTGCCGGGGGCAAACGACTGACAACGCGCGGGCGCCGATCATGCTTCGGGGGCTAGCTCGGAGTGCCGCCCGCGCCGCTTCTTAGCGGCTGCAGGCCTGCGCCCACGGTGATCGATCGATGGCCCAGGCAACCTGGTCATTACGCCCGGGTTTGCCGAGCTGGTGACGCCATCCGGTCACCAGGCATCTGGCGTCTTGCCAGACAGCCGCAACGCCATCGCGGCTATGCTTGCCGCACGTCCATCAGATCTTTTCGCCATGTCCCTGCTCGCGATCGTTGCCGGTGTCCTTGTCGGCTTGCTGCATGTCTACATCCTGGTGCTGGAGATGGCGCTGTGGACGCACCCACTGGGCCTGAAGACCTTCCGCAACACGTTGGAGAATGCCCGGGCCACACGCGTACTGGCGGCCAATCAGGGGCTCTACAACGGCTTTCTGGCCGCCGGTCTGCTCTGGGGGGCACTGGCGGCACGCACCGATGTACTGAGCTTCTTCCTGGCCTGCGTGATCGTGGCGGGTTGCTATGGTGCCTACAGCGTCAATCGCCGCATTTTTTTCGTGCAGGCCCTGCCTGCGTTGATCGCACTGTGCCTGGTGTGGCTGCCGCACTGAGGCATGTTCGGGAGCCAGTCGCCTCGTGCAGGCGCGAGCCTGACCGCGATCAGGCATGACCAGCGATCTCCCACACTGGCATTTTCGGCGGCGGGTCGTCTCCCGTAGGAGCGGGTCTGACCGGGACAGCGTGTTACCAGCGGCCTCGCTTAGGTGTATAGCAACACTGCCTCATCGTGGGGCAAGCCCGCCTCTGTGTTTCGAATGGCCAGAAAGCTGACCACTTGCGGCCCACGGCTGCAGCCGGCGCGTAGCGCGCCGCCTACAAACGACAACGGCGGGCCAGAAGCCCGCCGTTGTCCGCATCACCTGGCCGTGCCGTTATGCCGCTTCGCGCGGCTGCTGCATCTGCGGCTTGTCGTAGAAGCTGGCCGCACGCAACTCATGCGGATCAAAGTCGTCGACGGTGATCGTGTCCATCATGATCTCGCGCAATTCTTCCAGCAACTTGCGCTCTTCCAGGGTGATCACCCCCTCGGCCACTGCTTCGTCGAGCTGCGCGGTGAAGTCCAGCGCCTCGATACCCTTGGTCTTGAGCGCCTTGAGGAACTTGCGCTCCACCGGCTCGGCCATCACTGCCTTGGTCAGGTAGCTGGCGATGCGGCCGCCCGGGTTGTTGGCGCACGGGGTCAGGAATACGCCCTGCGCCAGACGGTCGCGCGCCTCGTTCGGCGCCATCAGGATCGACGCGACGCGGTGGCCCAGACGGTCACCCGGCGCTTCGGCACGACGGCCTAGCGGGAAGATCAACACCCACATCAACCAGCCCACCGGGCGGATCGGGAAGTTACGCAGCGCCGCAGACAAGGCGGTTTCGATCTTGTGCACGCTGTCGTGGAAGGCCCAGGCCAGCAGCGGCTGGTCGGTGGCCGGCGCGCCCTCGTCGTGATAGCGCTTGAGCATCGCACTGGTCAGGTAGATGTGGCTCAGTACATCGCCCAGGCGGCCGGACAAGGACTCCTTGAACTTCAACTTGCCGCCCAGCATCAGCATCGACACGTCGGCCATCAATGCCAGATTGGCCGAGTAACGGTCCAGCTTGCGGAAGAAGCGGCGGGTGTAGGCATCGCCCGGCGCCGCGCCGATGCGCGCACCGGTGATGCCAAACCAGAACGAACGCACCGCATTGGAAATACCGAAGCGGATGTGGCCAAACAGGCTCTGGTCGAAGGCTTCCAGGCCACGACGCGTGTCCGGATCCTGCGCCGCCTGCATTTCCTTCATCACCCACGGATGGCACAGGATCGCACCCTGGCCGAAGATCAGCAGGCTGCGGGTCATGATGTTGGCGCCTTCCACGGTCACGCCGATCGGCGCAGCCTGCCAGGCACGGCCAGCGAAGTTGCGCGGCCCCAGGATGATGCCCTTGCCGCCGATCACGTCCATCATGTCGCTGACCACTTCGCGGCCCATGGTGGTGCAGTGATACTTGGCGATCGCCGACGGCACCGACGGCACATCGCCGCGATCCACCGCCGCGGCGGTCGCCTGCGACAACGCACTGATCGCGTACGCCTTGCCGCCAATGCGCGCCAGCGCCTCTTCCACGCCTTCGAAACGACCGACCGACAGGCCGAACTGCTTGCGGATGCGCGCATACGCACCGGTGACCACGGCCGCCGCCTTGCTGCCGCCGCTGGCGGTAGAGGGCAGGGTGATCGAACGGCCCACCGCCAGGCACTCGTTGAGCATGTTCCAGCCCTTGCCGACCATCTCCACGCCGCCAATCAACTGGCTGAGCGGAATGAACACTTCTTCGCCGTGGATCGGGCCGTTCTGGAACGGCGAGTTGAGCGGGAAGTGGCGACGGCCGATTTCCACCCCGGGCGTTTCGCGCGGCAGCAATGCCAGCGTGATGCCGATGTCCTTCTTGTCGCCGATCAGGCCTTCCGGATCATAGG
Source organism: Xanthomonas cannabis pv. cannabis (assembly GCF_000802365.1). Taxonomy (GTDB): domain Bacteria; phylum Pseudomonadota; class Gammaproteobacteria; order Xanthomonadales; family Xanthomonadaceae; genus Xanthomonas; species Xanthomonas cannabis. The sequence continues at coordinate 24,205 of NZ_JSZE01000075.1, read as the reverse complement.
CGCGGAACGCCAGACCGATCAGCGAGGCGACCGGCGCCAGGGTGATGTAGCGCTTGTCGAAGGTGAGCTTGACGCCGAGCACGTTGGCGCCATTCCACTCGCCCTTGCACACGATGCCGTAGTCCGGAATCGAGGTGGCATCGGAACCGGCGAACGGGCCGGTCAGGCCGAAGCATGGCACTTCCGCACCGACCGCAAGGCGCGGAAGGTAATAGTCCTTCTGCTCCGGCGTGCCGTAATGCAGCAGCAGCTCGCCCGGGCCGAGCGAGTTGGGCACGCCGACGGTGGAACTCACCACGCTGGAGATCGAGGACAGCTTCTGGATCACCTTGTGGTGCGCCAGCGCACTGAAGCCCAGGCCACCGTATTGCTTGGGGATGATCATGCCGAAGAACTTGTTCTTCTTGATGAAGTCCCACAGCTCCGGCGGCAGGTCGGCGTGGACGTGGGTGATCTCCCAGTCGTTGACCATCTTGCACAGCTCTTCCACCGGGCCATCCAGGAAGGCCTGCTCTTCGGCGGTGAGCTGCGGCTTGGGATAGTTGAGCAGCTTCTGCCAATCCGGATCACCGGTGAACAGCTCGCCTTCGAAACCCACCGAGCCGGTTTCCAGCGCGATGCGCTCGGTCTGCGACAGCGGCGGCAGCACCTTGCGGAAGAACGCCATCAACGGCGTGGTCAGCAGCGGCTTGCGCAGGAAGGGCAACAGCACCGGAGCGGCCACCAGCACCACCAGCGCGGCGGCGACGATGGTCGCGGTGAGATTGGCACCCAGCAACCAACACCCCACCAGCACGCAGGCGCTGATCGCAACCCAGGTGGCAAGGCGCATGCGGTGATAGGCAGCGATACCCGCCGCCAGGATGACGAGGAGGAACGGTGCAACGATGCTCATGGTCTTGCTCCAGTGACATGCTCGGTGATGTTGGACGCTGCAATGGTGCCAACCGAGGGCAGTGCGTCCAGATAATGCAACACGGTGGCGGTAAACGTGGTGTTGTCGTCGCCGGCCAGCATGTGCGTGGCATCGGCCAGTTGCACATGCTGCGCGTGCGGCGCAATCGACAAGAATTCGGTGATGTTGGCCGGCGTCACCAGATCGCTGCGTCCGCCGCTGATCAGCAGCATGGGGCACCGCACCTGTGCGGCGGCTTCCAGCAAGGCCTGTTGCTGCAGCTGTGGATCCTGCCCCGCCAGTTCGTCGACCAGGCGCGGGTCCCAGTGCCACTGCCAACGGCCATCGTCGCGTTGGCGCAGCAGGCCCTGCAGCTGGCTTGCCGTTTTGCGCGGGCGATGCGGCAGGTACGTGGCGATGGCATCGGCAGCGGCATCGAGCGAGGCAAACCCGTCCGGATGCGCGGTCATGAAGCGCAGAATGCGCTCCACGCCGGCGGTGTCCCAGCGCGGGGTGATATCCACCAATACGATCGCCCGGAACAGGCCCGGCCAGCGTGCCTCCGCAAGCAGGCCGAACAGGCCACCCATGGAGGCAGCCACCAATACCGGCGGTTCGGGTTGCTCACCCGCCAACACGATCAGGTCGTCGGTGAACTGGTTGGCGGAGTAGGGCAGGGCAGCGTCATTGAAGCTCGAATCGCCATGCCCGCGTGCGTCGTACGACAGCGCACGGTAGCCGGCGTGCGCCAGCGCTGCTGCGGTCGCCTCCCAGGCGTGCCGGGTCTGTCCGAACCCATGCGCGAGCAATACCGTCTGCCTGCATTCGGCCCCTTGCACCGACACCGCCAGCGCTGCGTCGCCAACGCTGACAGGCGACAAGGGCGCAGGGTGGGCAAGCGTAGAGGGGGCAGTGACCATACCTGATGGTATGGATGCCGCCTGTCCCCTGTCAATACTCCTTGGTATGGACGGTTAAGCCGTTGAATCGTGGCGATTGTGTGGCGTTTTTGTGATGCATACTGCAACTGACTCAGGCGTATGGTTAAATCGCGCCATGAACGACATCACAGACGCCAGCCCCACCACGCCCCGCGCCAGCTCCGGTCGCGGCAACCGCCTCAGCGCGGACGATTGGGCGCAGGCCGCGCTGGACCTGATCGCCGAACAAGGCGTGGGCGCAGTCGCGGTGGAGCCGTTGGCACGCCGTCTCGGCGTCACCAAAGGCAGCTTCTACTGGCATTTCCCCTCGCGTGACGCCCTGCTGCAGGCTGCCCTGGAGCGTTGGGAAATCTTCGAACAAAAAGAAGTGTTCGGCAGCCTGGAAGACGTGCCCGACCCCAGCGCCCGCCTGCGCGCGTTGTTTCAATTGGTCGCGCACGAAGTTAAACCGCATGTCATCTACAGCGAACTGCTCAAGGCGCTCGATCACCCGGCCGTGCGCCCGGTCATCGACCGCGTCTCGCAGCGCCGCCTCGATTATCTGATCGCCTCGTTCCGCCAGGCCGGCCTGTCCCGCACCGACGCCCAACACCGCGCCCGCTTGGCCTACGCCGCCTACGTCGGCTTCCTGCAACTATCGCTGCAGTTGCAACAACCCAAACAGGCACGCGAAGAATTCGAATCCTACGTCGAGCATGTGATTCAGACGTTGATTCCGGGATAAGGCGAGGCGCCGCTCGATTTTCTCTTTCGCCGCTGCAAAAAAAATCACGGCCCCGCTGGGGCCGTGATTTCCTAAACACTCAGCTCAATCAGAAACGCTGACGGTACTGCATGTACATGTAGCGGCCCGGCAGGTCGTACTGGGGGTCAAACAAGTTGTACGAGGTGCTATAGGCAACCGGCGGATCCTTGGCGAACGCGTTATTCAAACCGACCGACACAGTTGCATTCCATGGCGTGTTGTAGCGCACCTGGATGTCGTGGTACGTGGTTGCGCCGATGTGGTTGCGCGGCGATGCGCCATCAGCTGTCACACGGTCCGGTTCGGAGCAGTAGGCTTGCGCCAGTGCTGTCGACAACGGGCAGACTTCTTCCATGCCAGACTTGTAGCGCAAGCCCCAGTTCACGCCGAAGTCGCCGAGCGACCAATCGACATATAGGTTAGAGCGGATACGCCAGTAGGGGTCCTGATTCAAGTAGCGGCCCTGGAACTGTTCTAGCTCAGAATCGGCCGTAGCCTTGGTTTCCCAGCTCGACAGATAGGTCGCATCCAGGCTGATCGTGAACTGGCCGATCGAGGTCTCCGGCAAGCGATAGTTGATGCCCAGATCCCAGCCTTCCACTTTGTACGAGGCCAGATTCAACAGCGGCATATTGATGTTGGTCACGGTATACGCGCCATCGCTGTAGTTCGGATCGCGCGTGATCAAGCCGCAGTAAGCCGCCTGCTCGCCTGCGCTGCCGCCATAGCACTTGTCCAGAATGAACTGCGCCTGCGGACGCGTAATGGCGTTTTCAATCTCGATCTGCCACCAGTCCAGAGTCACGTTCAGGCCCTGCGCAAAGCTTGGGCTAAACACCATGCCCAGCGTGCGGCTGGTCGAGGTTTCCGGCTGCAACTGGTCGTTCGACGTCCAGGTAAATGGCTCGAGCGTTTGCTTGGCGCCAGTGCCTGCACCCGGCTGCACGAAGTTGGCAGGTACACCAGCTGCAACGCAATTCTGTGCAACGACTGGGTTGCTCAGCTGGCCAGCCTGGATCGAGCACGGATCGGCATAGGTTTCGAACGAATCGGCATTACCGGCAAACAGGTTGTTGATACTTGGCGCGCGGAAGCCTTCGCTGTAGTTACCGCGGATCATCAAGTCCTGGATGGGCTTCCAGCGGAAGCCGAACTTGTTGTTCACCGTGTCGCCGAAGTTGCTGTAGTCCGAATAACGGGTAGCGAGGCTGAAGTCCAGCAACTGCGCACCCGGGAGGTCAGCCAGGACAGGAACCGACAACTCGAGGTAGAACTCATCCAGACTGTAGGAACCTGCCGTCGGACGTGCGCCGTTACCAGTGCTGAGGCCTGCGGCGATGAACGCATCAGGATCGAACTGGCCGCTCTCCTTGCGGTATTCATAGCCTGCCGCAAAGGCGAACGCACCGGCGGGCAGGTCGACAATATCGCCGCTGATATTGGCGGTATAGCCCTTCGATTCAACCGAGGACGAATCATGCGCAGTGAAACTGGTGTAATCCAGGGCTTCCTGGGTGATCGACCCGCGCGGTCCTAGCGGATTGACCGGCACACATCCGGTGATCACATCTCCGCCCGGACCGGAAACGCAGACCGGGACGCCGCCGCGCAGTTCGGACGGGCCGTAGGCGTTGTTGAGGTTGGCCAGATTGAATAACCCATAGGTCAGGTCGTTCTGATCGGATTTGTCGTAGCGATAGCCCACGTCCCAATCGAAGCTGCGATCGCCAAACTCGAAGAAACCTTCCAGGCCACCATAGAAGTGCCAGTTCTTGACGTTCTGATTGAAAGAGCGACCGCCGGTTTCGATGAAGCGGCGGTTGACGCCGGTCAGGTCCTGGCCGAAGGGGTTGTACAGGCTGTCAGCGCTCAGCGTCAGGCCGGTGACCGGCATTGCTGCCAGCAACTGTTCCGACTTGCGCTCGTTGTACATCGCTTCGGTACGGAACGTCACGTTGTCGGTGAAGTTGAAGCTGCCCTGCGTGAACAGGGAGGTTCGCTCCTGCGGAGTCAGCAGGTAATTGTCCGGCGCGGTGTTGTAGCCGTGCACATTGGCAACGTAAGGGGTTTCAACGCCATTGATGAGGATTCGACGAGAACCGTTACGGACATACGAGCCCGGGAAGCCCGTGCCACTTTGGCCGCTGAAGAACGGAGGGCCGCCGGCAGAGATCTGCCGATCGCCTGCCATGACCGACTCCTCCTTCACATACGAAGCGCCGACAAGCAGGCTTGCGCGATCAGTCGTGGTACCGATAGTGAAATCGTAGGCTTGGCGCTGACCATCGCCATCGCTGTACTGACCAACGTTCGCGCCAGCTTCAGCGCCGTCGAAGTTCTTGCGGGTGATGATGTTGACCACGCCCGCAATGGCGTCGGAGCCGTAGATGGTCGAGGCGCCATCTTTCAGGATGTCGATGCGCTCGACCATCGCAGTTGGGATGGTGTTGAGGTCGACGCTGCCGTCCAGGCCAGTAGTCCAACGGCGGCCATTGACCAGGACCAGGGTACGTGCGCTACCCAGGTTGCGCAGTGCAATGCCGGAACTGCCGTCGCCGCCGTTGTTGAAGGTGCGGTTCAATGCCGCGCCGTTGGCCGCCACGCGCTGCAGTACATCCGCGACAGAGGTGACGCCTTGCTTGTCGATATCCTGGCGGCTCAGCGTCAAGACGGGCTGAGACGTCTCAACGTCGGCACTTTTGATGCGCGAACCAGTCACTTCGATCTTGTCGAGGTTGGTGGTGCCGGCGTCTTGAGCGATCGCGGTACCGGTACCGCCCACACCCACGACAAGCGCGAGGACAACTGCATCGCGCAGCTTGTTGGACTTGCAATTCATTAGCTCTCTCTCCAAGTGATCTTGGGTACTGCCAAGGGTTGTTTGCCTGTCGGGGGTTCCGAAGAAGCGGATCCAAAACGTCAGGGTGAACCGATGGTATATGCGTTGTGCGGGAAATTAAAGTCCCGTTAACGAAAAAGAAGAAAGCCGTGAAAGCGCGTGCGGTGGAGGGTCGCCACAACGCAAAACGCCACCGGCGGAAGCTCGGTGGCGCATTTGGAAATCCTTTTAAATCAGTGGATTAGAGGTCCTGTTCGTACCTGACGTACGGGATGGTACCGTCGCTGTTGCTGTCGTTGTTCGGGGCAAAGGGGTTCTTGCCGCGGGAGATCACGTTCTCCGCACCGACGGTCAGCTGGCCGCTCCAGGGGGTACGCCAGGTCAGGCCCAGGCCAAGACCTTCCCATTTTTCCGGTTGGCCGGGGACGTCGACCACGCGGCCGATCACGTTCGCGCTGAAAGCACCATAGCCACCGCCCACGCTGAGGGTCTTGCTGTCCCACTGGTCGGCAATCGCCGGGGAGACGTCGGCCAGCGGAACCAGGCGGGCGCGGGCGTAGGTGCCGCCGATCGAAACGAAGCCTTCGCGGCCGATGTTCTTCTGGCCGAAGACGGTCAAGTCGTTCTGTTCGACCCGGGTCAGCGGAGCCTTGCCTGCGCCGACCAGCCAGGCGGGCAGGGTGTCGCGACCGGTGCCTGCAGTGACCCCGACGCGGCCACCGGCACGGTTGAAGCCCAACGTCCCGGAGACGCGACGCGCAGCAGCGGCGCTGTCTTCTTCCTCGTCGCCGATCCCGGCGAGCAGGCAGTGGCTGGCCAGTCCGCTGATGTTGGTGCCACGGCTGCTATTGCACAGCAGGCCGAGCGAATCGCCCGAGGTCAGGCCGAACGCAGCGTCCAGCGAATTACGGCCGAAATGCCAGCGCGCGCCGGCTTTTTGCTCGCCTGTGGGCTCCAGGTACAGAAAGGCTTCCACCTTGCCGCTGCCCTTGTTCCACACCGGCAGGATCGTACTTTCGCGGAGCTGCTGGGACGTCGTCTGCGCATGCACACCCGTGGCGGCCGCAAGGGCAACCAGCAGAGCGAGCGGAAGGCGCAGAAGGTGTCGCATACCAGAGATCAGACCCAGGGGCAGTTGTTAAGTTCCCGAGAGCGGGCAGGGAAGATGCTAGGGTGTTTATGATTATTTAACAAGTAGTCACGCTCCCCGGAACGCGCCCGCGATGCTCTCTACTGCAACCGTTCCGGCGCCTGCTGGGAGGGCTGCGCTGCGCTGAAAAGTACGTCCAGCTCGGTCAACGGAAAGTGATACTCACGGCCGCAGAATTCGCAGCGCACCTCTACCTCGCCGGTGTCTTCGGCGGCGGCGCGCGCTTCGGCCTCGCCCAGCGATTGCAGCATCGAAGCCACCCGTTCGCGTGAGCAGGAACAGCCAAAGCTGAGCGGTCTGCTGCCCAGCAGCTGGACATCCTCTTCGTGGAACAGGCGATGCAGCAGGTCTTCGCCGGCCACCGACAGCAATTCCGGCGCGCCGAGGGTGTCGAACAGGGCGCCGATGCGGGTCCAGCCATCGTTGTCGCCTTCGTCGCCGGGCAGCTTCTGCAGCAGCAGACCGGCAGCCTGATCCGGGCCGGCCGCCAGCAGCAGGCGTGTTGGCAGCTGCTCGGACTGCTGGAAGTAGGTCTCGAAGGCTTCGGCCAGATCGGGGGCCTGCAGGCCGACCAGACTCTGGTAGCGCTGCGGCTCGCGCGGGTCCAGGCCGGGGTTTTCGATGGTGATGGCCAACAGTGCGCTCTCGCCCAGCTCGCGCAGGTCGGTGGGAGCATCCGCGCCATCGGCCAACTGCACGATGCCGCGCAAGGTGCCGGCAGCGGTGCATTCGGCAAACAGGGTGCGCAGGGTGTCGTTGCCGCGCAATTGCACCGACAGACGCCCGTCGACCTTGGTATGGCCGGTGAACAGGGCCGACGCCACCGCCGCCTCGCCCAGCAGCTGGCGTGCCGCCGGCGGATACTCGGCGGCGCCCTGGATGTCGTGCCAGGCCTGGGTCAGACGTACGTGGACACCGCGCACGCCGGCGGCGGGCAGCAGGAAGCGGGAAAGCTGATCGTGATCGGTCATGGAGACATCGGACGTAAGGGACGCCGGTTGCCGGATAATGCGGCAGGCATCGGGATTGAAGGTCGAAGCACACTAATGGGGACGGATGCATTGGATGGCAAGCAGGGCGCGCCCGGGCGGCGCAGGCGCTGGCTGCGTTGGATACTGGCGGCACCGCTGCTGTTTGCGGCGGCCAGCGTGCTGCAGGTGCTGGTGCTGCGGGTGGTGGATCCGCCGGTCAGCAGCATGATGGGGGCGCGCTATCTGGAGGCGTGGGGGGACGGCGACTGGAGTTTTTCGCTGCACCAACAATGGCGCGACTACGAGAAGATCGCCGCCAGCCTGCCGATTTCGGTGGTGGCTGCAGAAGACCAGCAGTTTCCGATCCACCACGGTTTCGATCTGCAGGCCATCGAGAAGGCGCGCGATCACAACGCGCGCGGCGGGCGGGTGCGTGGCGCCAGCACGATCAGCCAGCAGGTCGCCAAGAACGTGTTTCTGTGGCAAGGCCGCAGTTGGGTGAGAAAGGGGCTGGAGGCCTGGTACACGGTGCTGATCGAACTGCTCTGGCCCAAGCAACGCATTCTGGAGATGTACCTCAACGTGGCCGAGTTTGGCGACGGGGTCTACGGCGCACAGGCAGCTGCGCGGCAGTTCTGGGGCAAGGATGCCGCCGGCCTGTCGGCCGCCGAGTCGGCGCGTCTGGCAGCGGTGCTGCCTTCGCCCCGTCGCTATGACGCACGCCGCCCGGGTGCCTATGTGCAGCGGCGCACGGCCTGGATCCAGCGTCAGGCGCGCCAGCTGGGCGGCGCTGCGTATCTGCAGGCGCCGTGAGCATGCACAACATCGACGCAGCCCAGCCGCCGGATGCCGCCGCGCGCCTGACGGTGGTGATCGCGGCCTATAACGAAGAGGCCAGCATTCCGTTGCTGCACCCGCGGCTGTGCGCCGTGCTGGCGGGCCTGCAGGACCTGCAGACCCGTGTGCTGTATGTCGATGACGGCAGTACCGATGGCACCTGGGACGTCGTGCAGGCGCTTGCGCAGGCCGATACGCAGGTGAGCGTGGTGCGGCTGTCGCGTAATTTCGGCAAGGAAGTGGCAGTCTCTGCCGGTCTGGACCATGTGTTGCCGGGCGCCGTGGTGCTGCTCGATGCCGATGGCCAGGACCCGCCGGAATTGATCCCCGAATTCGTCGCGCTATGGCGCGCCGGATACGACAACATCTTCGGGACGCGGGTGTTCCGCGAAGGCGAGAGCTGGCTCAAGCGCAGCGCTGCGCACGCGTTTTACCGGGTGATCCGGCGCCTGTCGCGCACGCCCATTCCAGCCGATACCGGCGATTTCCGCTTGCTGTCGCCGCGTGTGGTGCAGGCCTTGCAGCAGCTCCGCGAACGCCACCGATTCATGAAGGGACTGTTCGGTTGGGTGGGCTTCCGTCAGGTGGCATTGCCGTACCGGCGCGCGCCGCGGCTGTCGGGGCGCAGCAAATTCACCGTGTGGCGGTTGTGGAATTTCGCGCTCGACGGCATCACCAGTTTTTCCACCGTGCCGCTCCGCGCCGCCACCTATCTCGGGCTGCTGACGGCCCTGGCGGCCTTTGTGTTCGGGGCGTGGGTGGTGGTCAAGGCGGCGCTGATGGGCGACCCGGTGGCCGGCTGGCCGACCATGATGTCGGTGATCCTGTTCCTGGGCGGGATCCAGCTGATTGCGTTGGGGTTGATCGGCGAATACCTGGGGCGCTTGTATGACGAGGCCAAGCAGCGCCCGCTGTACCTGGTCGATACCCACCACGGCGCGGTGGGAGTAGGCTGCGACGACCAGACCAAGCGCGGAGCGGGCCATGCAGACCGTACGACAGCTGTTGGGGACCAAGCAGGTTGAGGTATTCGCCGTCGCGGCCGATGCCGCGGTGATCGAGGCGATCCGGCTGATGGCCGAGAAAGGTATCGGTGCGGTGCTGGTGATGGACGGGCAGCGCCTCGTCGGCATCGTGTCCGAGCGCGATTACGCGCGCAAGGTGGTGCTGCGCGATCGGTCGTCATCGACCACCAGCGTTGCCGAAATCATGAGCACTGAGGTGGTGACGGTTTCGCCATCGGACTCGGTGGAGCGCTGCATGCAGCTGATGACCGACGGGCGCTTCCGGCATCTGCCGGTGGTCGAAAACGGCCGCGTGCAGGGCGTTGTCTCCATCGGTGATCTGGTCAAGGCGGTGATCGAGACCCAGCAGCGCGATATCGATCAGCTGCAGCGTTATATCGCCAGTTGATCTCGCTGCGTTGTCGCGGTCAAAGCAGCTTGAACGTTTGAGGCGTGCTGCTGATTGGCGGCGTATCTGACGATGGCAGCATGGCACCGGGCGTGGCTTGCATCGCCCGGTTGCAGGCATGTGTCGTGACGTCTACGACTGGACCGCCGTTCGTTTGCTCGCTGTTACTGCGCGTACTTGCCGCCGCAATCGCTGTCCTGCCCCGGGCCGGGCTCGAAGGTCGCCAGCAGCGCCGCCGGCGGCGCGATGCTGCCCAACGCCACGGCGATGGCGCCGCGGACGCCAAGTGCCTTGAAATCCGGGCGGAAGCTGGGGTCCTTGAAGGTGCCGGCAATGCGCAGCGGCGAGCGCAAGCTCAGGATGCTGCGGTCCTTGGGGCGCGGGCGCAGCAGCAGGTCGAGCGTCTCGTTCTTGAGGCTGATGGTGCCCTCGCCGACGATGATGGTGTCGGTGCTGTCGAAGGCCAGTGCGCGCGATTGCATCAGGCCGTCCTGCACGCCGAAGTCGCCGAACATGCAGCGCACCGGAATCTGGCGGTCCTTGGTGACCAGATATTTCAGCGACTCGGCAATGTCCAGGCCCGCCAGTTCCATGATCAGGTTGCCCACATGGCCGCGTCCCATGCCAACGCCGATCGAGCCGTCGGCAGTACCGAGCATCGCAGCGATCGAGTTGCCGCGACCGCGCAGGTCCAACTCGCCGCCGATCGCACCGGAGGCCTGCTTGGCGAGCGTGGCATCGGGGAACAACTGGTCCAGGCGGATGCCACGAATGCCGGCTTTCAGCTGGGTCGTAATGACCTCGTTGCGCGCATCCATGCGGATGGTGGAGCGGATGTCACCACCGGCAACGCCGAAATTGAGCGGGTCCAGCTGCAGCAAACCGTCCTTCAGCTTCAGCGTCGCATCCATGTCGTCCAATGGCCAGGAAGGCGCATTGATGCGCTGCGCGCGCCAACGCACCTGCGCATCCATCGCGCGCAGCTTTGACAGGTCGTAGGGCGTGGTGGGCAGGACGCGCGCGCTGGCGGCCAGTTGCGCGGCCTGCTTCTTTTGCTCGGCATTGGCCGACTCGTTGGCACCGGTCTTGGGCGGTGCACCGACGAAACCGGCCAGATCGTCGAAATCCAGTCGCTTGGACGCCAGGTCGGCGCGCAGCAGTGGACGCTTGTTGCGCAGGTCCACTTCGGCAGTGCCGGACAGGTCGCTGTCGCCAGCGGTGCCGGTGAACTTTTCGTAGCGCCACACCTCGCCATCGCGGCGCAGGCGGCCGTCGAGGGTGTAGGGCGGTGTAGACGGCATGGCCACGCCGGTCAGGGGGTACAGGTCTTCCATGTCCTGGCCACTGAGCGCCATCTGCAGATCGAACACCCGGAACTGGAACGGGTTGGTCAAGGTGCCGCGCACATGCGTACGGGTGGCGCCAGCGCTGCCGCGCAGATCGATGCGGAAGGGGTGTTCGCTCTGGCTCAGCTCCAGCGGCGAGGCGGTATCGCCCTTCAACGTAAACGGGTAGCCCTTCCAGCGGCCCTTGCCATCGATGCCGATCGGTGCGGCGCGCTGGTCGCTGCGAGGGGGGGCAAGGCTGTTGATTGCCACGTCGATGTCCGAGCGGTTGGCATCGTCGACGTACTGCAGCCGCCCGTTGCTGACCAACAGGCGGCCCAGGCGCGGCATGCTGCCGTCGCCATCGTTCTGGTCGAACACCCAATTGCCCGGATGCGCATCGTTGCCTGCTTCCAGCAGGACGGACGGCTGCTCGATACGAATCTCCGGCAGGCGCACCTTGCCGCGTAGCAGCGGCCATAGCTCGACATCAATCTCGGCAGCATTCACTTCCGCCATTGCGCCACGCTTGGACCAGGGTGCATTGCCCAGCCGCATGCGCTCGCCGCGGACCGTGGTGGTGCGGCCCAGGTCTACATCCAGGTGCCCCAGCCGAAACTCGCGACCGGTCTTGGCGCTGACCAGGCGTTCGACCGGGCCGCGGAGCCAGTTCCAGTCGAACACCAGCACGAAGATCACGATGATGGCGGCAACGATGCCGGACCCGATCAGCCAGCGGCGGCGACGCGGTGAGCGGGAGGCATGGGCGGCAGCGGCAGGGGTCACGTTATTCACGTGCGCATGGTTGGCGATGCCTCGTGCACGGGGCGCGAACGCGCCACGCCGCCATCACACCACTTGTTCGATCACCGCAACGAAGTGGCAAGCGCTACCGGCAAGCACGAACAGGTGCCAGATGGCATGGAAGTAGCGCTGCGTATCGCGTTGATAAAAGTACGTGCCAAGGGTGTAGAAGAGCCCACCGGCCAGCAGCCAGCACAGCGACCAGGTGTCGACCGAGGCAAGCAGGGGCTGGATCGCCACGATGATCAGCCAGCCCATCGCCAGATACAGGATGGTCGACAGCAACCGGAAGCGCCCGGTAAAAAAGAGCTTGAAGATCACGCCTGCTGCGGCAATCGTCCAGATCGCGGCGAACAGGCCCCAGCCCCATGGGCCGCGCAGGTTGATCAGCGTAAACGGGGTGTAGGTGCCGGCGATCAACAGATAGATCGCGCAGTGATCGAGCACTTGCAGGCGCGCCTTGGCGCCTGGATGCGGAATGGCATGGAACAGCGTGGAGGCGACGTAGAGCAGTACCAGCGTGGCACTGAACACGATGGAGGTGGCCAATTGCCAGCCATCGCCATAGATGGCGGCCAGGGTGATCAGCACCGAGCCGCCCGCCAGGGCGGCGATGGCACCCAAGCCGTGGGTCACGGCACTGGCAATTTCGTCGCGCAGGTCGGTCGAGGGGGAAGCGTCTGCATTCATGCCAAAAAGGTACCGCAACTGCGCGCAATTCGCATTGCAGGCAGTAGCGTACGCTTGCGAAAGTTCAAGCGCGGGTCAATCGACTGCCTTGGCATGTGCATGTTCGCGGGTGGCCGAGAAGCGCACGTCCGGTGCGCGTTCCTGCGCGAGCTGCAGGTTGACGCGGGTCGGTGCCAGGTAGACCAACTCGCCGGCCGCATCGACGGCCAGGTTGCCGGCATTCTTTTCGCGGAATTCCTCGAGCTTCTTGGCATTGTCGCAATGCACCCAGCGTGCGGTGGTGACGCTCACCGGCTCGAAGATCGCATCCACGCCGTATTCGTCCTTGAGGCGGTAGGCCACGACGTCGAACTGCAGCACGCCCACGGCGCCGAGAATCAAGTCGTTGCTCATCAGCGGGCGGAAGAACTGGGTGGCGCCTTCTTCGGACAGCTGCGCCAGACCCTTCTGCAATTGCTTGAGCTTGAGCGGATCACGCAGGCGCGCGCGGCGGAACAGTTCCGGCGCGAAGTTCGGGATGCCGGTGAACGACAGCGATTCGCCTTCGGTGAAGGTGTCGCCGATGGAAATGGTGCCGTGGTTGTGGATGCCGATGACATCGCCCGGCCAGGCTTCGGCAGCGATCTCGCGGTCGGAAGCCATGAAGGTCAGCGCGTTGGCGAGTTTGAGATCCTTGCCGCTGCGCACGTGCAGGGCTTTCATGCCGGCAGTGAACTTGCCCGAGCACACGCGCATGAACGCCACGCGGTCGCGGTGCTGCGGGTCCATGTTGGCCTGGATCTTGAACACGAAGCCGCTGAGCCTGGCCTCGGCCGCTTCGACGCGGCGGCCGGTGGTGTCGCGTGCCTGCGGCGGCGGCGCGTGTTCGACGAAGAAGTCCAGCAGCGGCTGCACACCGAAGTTGTTGACGCCCGAGCCGAAGAACACCGGCGTCTGCTGACCGGCGCGATAGGCCTCCAGGTCGAACGGATTGCTTGCGCCCTGCACCAGCTCCAGCTCATCGCGCAGCTCGGCCAGCATCTGCTCGCCGATCTTTTCGGCAAGGCCGGGTGCATCCAGCGACGGAAAGATGGTCGAGTCCTGACGGGTGAAGTTGCGCCCCTGTTCGTACAGATGTACCTCTCCGGTGATCAGGTGCACCACGCCCTTGAGGCGCTGGCCCATGCCGATCGGCCAGGTGACCGGCGCGCACTGGATGCCGAGCACGGTTTCCACTTCATCCAGCAGCTCGATCGGGTTCTTGCCCTCGCGATCGAGCTTGTTGATGAAAGTCATGATGGGGGTGTCGCGCAGGCGGCAGACTTCCATCAGCTTGATGGTGCGTTCTTCCACGCCCTTGGCCACGTCGATCACCATCAGCGCCGAGTCCACCGCGGTGAGCACGCGGTAGGTGTCCTCGCCGAAGTCGGCATGGCCGGGGGTGTCGAGCAGGTTGACGATCTTGCCCTCGTACGGGAACTGCATCACCGAGGAGGTCACCGAGATGCCGCGCTCCTTTTCCAGCGCCATCCAGTCCGAGGTGGCGTGGCGGGCGGCCTTGCGTCCCTTCACCGAGCCGGCCATCTGGATCGCGCCGCCGAACAGCAGCAGCTTTTCGGTCAGCGTGGTCTTGCCGGCGTCGGGATGGGAAATGATGGCGAAGGTGCGGCGGCGCGCGGCTTCGTTGGAGACTTCGGACATGGGCTGGGCGCGCCCGGTCGGACGCCTGCGGAAACTGAGGAAGCCGGTGATTATAGCGGCTTCGGCGGGCAGGCCCTGCCGGGTGATCTGCCGGAGGCGGGTGAGTCGCCGCCCGGTGCAAGGCCGCTCAGGGGGCGGGGGAGGGAAACTGCAGTTCGCCCTGCGGGCCCAGCATGCGGAACGGCACCGACACCAGCTGCAGGTCTGCGTTGCGTTGCACCGAAAAGTGCAGGTGCGCACCGGTGCTGTAGCCGGTATTGCCGGAGGTACCCAGCCGCTGGCCGGTGCCGACGCGCTGGCCGGCGCGCACTTCCACCCCGTTCGGAGCCAGATGGGCGTACAGCGCCATGCTGCCGTCGGCGTGCAGCACCCGCACCAGGTTGCCGCCGCCGGCACGTGGGTCGTGCGCATGGCCCTCGCTCACGTCCTGGCGCACCTCCATGATCACGCCCTCGCGCGCCGCCAGTACCGGCGTGCCCTGCGGTAGGGCGAAGTCCACGGCGTACCAGTTGGGCAGATCGGCGTGGCTGAACTGGCCGCCAAACCCCTGATCCACCAGGATCGGCACGTCGCGGAACGGCAGTTGGTAGTGCACCGGTTGGGGCTGGGCGCGCGGATCGCCGGGCACGAGGTCCAGCTTGAGTCCGAGCCCGTCCAGCGTGCGTTGGTTGCTGGCCGGATATAGCCGCGTGAGCAGGCGACGCTCGCGTGCGGCCAGCGACAGGGTCTGCGGCAGCTGCGGCACGGCGCGATAGTCGTCGGTGGGTGGCGCACTCAGGCGCACTTGCGCCGGCCCGTCCAGCGGATTGGTCACCCACGCCAGATAGGCGGGCGCCTGCCATTCCAGCTGCAGGGCCGGGCCGGCGCCGGTCGGGGCAGCGCCAGTCGGCGCCGGGATGGCGGCCGGCGGGTTCATGGTCGCACCGCTGCCCCAATGCCAGCGCTGCTGCGCCTGGACAGCCGTTGCAGCGCTCAGCAATGCGGCCAGCCACACCGCCACACGCACGGGCGAATACGGGTAAAAAACGCGGTGAGGCACGCGATCGGCTTGGACGGGTGGGGGCGCAAGTATGCCGCCCATCACAGTGCCCGGTGGTATCGGGTGAAAATATATCTTTCCATCCGCATGAAGAGATTGACATCGCACAAGGCCGGTGGCATCGTTGCCTCACCATCGAGACCGGCGGAGGGACAGGCCCTTTGATGCCGGGGCAGCCAGCGGAGCGCGCAAGCGCCCGCGTTTGGTGCCAAATCCTGCGGGGACCTCCGCGTCCGCCGAAAGATGGTTCGACTCGTGCCTTCCGCACGTCGAACGCGAGCTCCCGCGAAGCTCGATGGCCGATCCACTCCGGATATCGCCATGAGCCTCGTGACCACAGCATCGCCAACCACCATTGATTCTCCAGACACCCACGCCGCCGAGATCGACGGCCCGCTCGCCGTGCGCGGCGACATTGCCGTGTCCTTGCCGATGCGCCATGCCGGCATGCGCGAGGTGCGCCTGCGCTACGAGTTGGTCGGTGCTGCCACTGCGCCGGTGGTGTTCGTGGCCGGCGGCATCTCGGCGCACCGGCATCTGGCCGCCAGCGAGGCCTTTGCCGAAAAGGGCTGGGTGGAGGGTCTGGTGGGAGCGGGCCGTGCACTGGACCCGGCGCGGCGCCGGTTGCTGGCATTCGATTTCCTTGGCGCCGATGGCACGCTGGACGCGCCGATCGATACCGCCGACCAGGCCGACGCGATTGCCGCGTTGCTGGATGCGCTGGGTATCGCGCGTCTGCATGGCTTTGTCGGGTATTCGTACGGTGCGCTGGTCGGCCTGCAGTTTGCCACCCGTCATTCCGGCCGCGTGGGCACCTTGATTGCAGTAAGCGGTGCGCATCGTGCGCATCCGTATGCGGCCGCATGGCGCGCATTGCAGCGTCGCGCGGTGGCGCTGGGCCAGCTGCAATGCGCGGAGCATCACGGGCTGGCGCTGGCACGGCAGTTTGCCATGCTCAGTTACCGCACGCCGGAAGAATTCAGCGAACGCTTCGACGCGCCGCCGGAAGTGATCAATGGCCGTGTGCGTGTGGCGGCCGAAGATTATCTGGATGCCGCCGGCGCACAGTACGTGGCGCGCACGCCTGTCACCGCTTACCTGCGCCTGTCCGAATCGATCGACCTGCACCGCCTCGAGCCGGCGCAGGTGCGCGTGCCCACCGTCGTGGTGGCGGTGGAAGGCGACCGTCTGGTGCCGCTGGCCGACCTGGTCAGCCTGGTCGAAGGCCTGGGCCCGCGCGGCAGCCTGCGCGTGCTGCGTTCGCCGTATGGGCATGACGCCTTCCTGAAAGAAATCGATCGCATCGACGCGATCCTCACTACTGCCCTTCGCAGCACCGGAGAAACCGCATGAGCTTTCGTGACCCTGCCGACGCCCCTTGTACCGCCGCTACCGCCGCCGTGCGCGCAGGCATCGACCGCGATACCGCCTACGGTGCGGTGACCCCGCCGATCGTGCTGTCGTCGAACTTCTCCTTCGACGGGTTCGGCAACAAGCGCCAGTACGACTACACCCGCAGTGGCAATCCCACCCGCGACCTGCTTGGCGAAGCGTTGGCCGAACTGGAAGGCGGCGCGGGCGGGGTGATCACCTCCACCGGCATGGGCGCGATCAACCTGGTGCTCAACGCGGTGCTGCAGCCCGGCGACACGCTGGTGGTGCCGCACGATGCCTACGGCGGCAGTTGGCGCCTGTTCAATGCGCTGGCCAAGAAGGGCCACTTCGCGTTGATCACCGCCGACCTCACCGATCCGCGTTCGCTGGCCGATGCATTGGCGCAGTCGCCCAAGCTGGTGCTGATCGAAACCCCGTCCAATCCGCTGCTGCGCATCACCGATCTGCGCTTTGTCATCGAAGCGGCGAAGAAGGTCGGCGCGTTGACGGTGGTGGACAACACCTTCCTGTCGCCCGCGCTGCAGAAGCCGCTGGAATTCGGTGCCGACCTGGTCCTGCATTCCACTACCAAGTACATCAACGGCCATAGCGATGTGGTGGGTGGCGCGGTGGTGGCACGCGATGCCGAACTGCATCAGCAGTTGGTGTGGTGGGCCAACGCGCTGGGCCTGACCGGCTCGCCGTTCGATGCCTTTCTCACCTTGCGCGGCCTGCGCACACTGGACGCGCGGCTGCGCGTGCACCAGCAAAACGCCGATGCGATCGCTGCATTGCTGGATGGGCATGCGGTGGTCAACCAGGTGTATTTCCCGGGACTGGCGGCACATCCGGGCCATGCGCTGGCCGCGCGCCAGCAGAAGGGCTTTGGCGCGATGATGAGTTTCGAATTGAACGGCGGCGAAGCTGCGGTGCGCGCGTTTGTCGATGGCTTGCGCTATTTCACCCTGGCCGAGTCGCTGGGCGGGGTGGAAAGCCTGATCGCGCATCCGGCCTCGATGACGCACGCGGCGATGACCGCCGAAGCGCGCGCTGCGGCCGGGATTTCCGATGGGTTGCTGCGGTTGTCGATCGGCATCGAATCGGCCGAAGACCTGCTGATCGATCTGCGCGCCGGTCTGGCGCGCGCCGAGGCTACCTTGACCACCGACACCCGCAAACAGGTCGACGCGTGAGCAGCGTGCTGCCCGCGTCGCGTCGTGCTTCGG
Organism: Xanthomonas cannabis pv. cannabis; assembly: GCF_000802365.1. Taxonomy (GTDB): domain Bacteria; phylum Pseudomonadota; class Gammaproteobacteria; order Xanthomonadales; family Xanthomonadaceae; genus Xanthomonas; species Xanthomonas cannabis. The sequence goes on along the minus strand of NZ_JSZE01000075.1, from coordinate 6,276 downwards.
CCGCATCGGTGACCCCGACCCCACGCCTGGCCCTGTTGGGCACCGGCACCGTGGGCCGTGCCTTCGTGACGCGCTACACCGCGTTGCAGCAGCGGCAGCTCCGGCTGCCGCGCTTCGACTGGCTGGCCAATTCGCGCATTGCCCACGACTGTGGCGTAAGTGCGGAACAGGCGCTGCAGCAGGCCAATGCCGCCCCGCGCGGGCAGGCGGTGTTGCAGCCCTGGGCAGAAACGGTGGCGCTGCGCGCCGGCGATGTGCTGGTGGACGCGACCGCCAGCGACGTGGTGGCCGACTGGCATGTGGAATGGCTGGGCCGCGGCGTCCACGTGGTCACCGCCAACAAATTGGGCCAGGGCACGGCATTGGCGCGGGCGCAGGCGCTGCAGGCCGCGCGCCATGCCACCGGCGCGCATTACGGCGACAGCGCCACCGTGGGCGCCGGCCTGCCGGTATTGAGCAGCGTGCGTGCGCTGGTGGCGGGCGGCGACCATATCCATTCGATCGAAGGTGTGTTGTCGGGATCGTTGGCATGGCTGTTTCACCGGTACGACGGCAGTGGTGCGTTTTCCGGCTGCGTGCGTGAAGCGGTGGCAGCCGGCTACACCGAGCCGGATCCGCGCATCGACCTGTCTGGCGAAGACGTGCGACGCAAGCTGTTGATCCTGGCACGCGCGGCCGGCTGGCAGCTGGAGGCAGAGCAGGTGCATGTGGAATCGCTGGTGCCTGCCAGCATCGCCAACGTGCCGTTGGGCGAACTGCATGCGCACCTAGAGGCGCTGGATGCCGGGCTTGGTGCGCGCTGGCAGCAGGCGCGCGCCGCAGGGCGCTGCCTGCGCTTTGTCGGCCGGGTGGACGCGCATGGCGCAAGCGTGGGCCTGCGCGAGCTGGCGCTGGATCACCCGCTGGCAGGTGGTGCCGGCACCGACAATCGTGTCGCCATCAGCAGCGATCGCTATCGCGCGCAGCCGTTGCTGATCCAGGGACCGGGCGCGGGTGCCGAGGTAACGGCGGCCGCGTTGCTGGATGACGTGTTGCGGATCGTGGCCGGGTAGCGGGTTGAGAAAGCGGGGCGGCGCCGGCTCCCCCTGGGTCTATCGTCGGCGCGCATGCGGTCGATGGCGTCATCGTCTGCGCGGATCACCTGGTTGCACGCCGCGATTGCAGGCGTCTCCAGCAGCGGCGCGCCGGTGCGCGAGCTGCTGCTTTCTAAGGACGCGTTGGTCATGCCAGTGGTTTTGCCGCCGGTGCTGCTTACGGCGTTACCGCCTTGAGTAACGCGGCATTGAAGCGTGTGGGGTCCTGCACCTGCGGCGAATGTCCCAGGTCGGCGAACTCCACCAGTGTCGCATTCGGAATTGCGGCTGCCGCGCGCTTGCCAAGCGTGGTGTAATCACCGACGCGTGCCTTGACCTGCGGCGGTGCGGTGTCCTTGCCGATGGCGGTACGGTCCTTGAGGCCGATGAACAGCGTGGTCGGCACCGTGAGCTTGGGTAGTTCGTAGACTACCGGTTGGTTGAACACCATGTCGTAGGTCAGTGCCTGATTCCAGGCGACCGCCTGCTTGCCGCTGCCCAGCGACATGCCGGCCTGCATGCGCGCCCAGCGTTCGAATTCCGGCTTCCATTGGCCAGCGTAGTACACGTCCATCTGGTACTTCTTGATCCGCTCGAAGCTGGTTTTCAGGTCGTTGTCGTACCAGGCGTCGACGTTGCGCCAGGGGATGCCTTCGGCTTTCCAGTCTTCCAGGCCGATAGGGTCGACCAGCGCCAGATGTTCGGTGGCTTGCGGGTACATCAGCGCATAGCGAATCGCCAGCATGCCGCCCATCGAATGGCCCACCACCACCGCATGTTCGATGCCGAGCTTGGTCAACAGCGCATGCGTGTTGTCGGCCAGTTGCGCAAACGAGAACTGATAGGCCGCCGGTTTGCTGGATTTGCAGAAACCGATCTGGTCCGGTGCGATCACGCGGTAGCCGGCGTTGCTCAGGGCCGCGATGGTGGTTTCCCAGGTGGCGGCGCAGAAGTTCTTGCCATGCAGCAGCACCGCGGTGCTGCCATTGGGTGTGCCGGTTGGCGCAACATCTAGGTAGGCCATTTCAAGCGGCTGCTGTTGCGAGGTGAACGCGTAGGTCTTGACCGGGTGCGGGTAGTCGAAGCCTTCCAGGCGCGGACCATAACTGGCTTCCTGCGCCATCAGCGGGCTGCAGGCCAGGGCGAGCGTGAGGGTGCAAGCGCGCTTTTGCATCGTGATCTCCATCCGAATCCAGCCTGTGACGGTACAGCCGGGGATGTGGTGGGGACGTACAGCCGGGTAACGTCTGGCGGGCGCTGCCGGCGCGTTGCTGGCGATGGCGTGGGTGACCAGTGCAGGCGCCGATGCCTGTTGCCCTCATCCGCGCTTCGCGCACCTTCTCCCGCGTGCGGGAGAAGGGGAGTGCACCGGTTCGCGCCAGGTGCTGCCTCGTTGGCGCTCTGCGTCCTCTGCTGACTGCGGGAGAAGGGGAGTGCACCGGTTCGCGCGAGGTGCTGCCTCATTGGTGCTTTGCGCCCTCTGCCGACTGCGGGAGAAGGGGAGTGCAGCTGTTCACGCCAGGTGTTTTCGTGATTCGAGCTGTGCGCCCCTCTCCTGCTTGCGAGACAAGGGCCTTTACATCAACGCGCGCCTGGCAAACCTTTTGCCTGGAGATCGGCGCGCATCTGTCTGGTGGATTGTTTCGACACTCCAAGCGCTCACTGGGTGCCACTCTCGCTCACGACCGACTCAGCATTCGATGACGTTTACCGCCAGGCCGCCGCGGCTGGTTTCCTTGTACTTGTCCTGCATGTCGCGGCCGGTGTCGCGCATGGTCTTGATGACCTTGTCCAGCGACACCTTGTGCTTGCCGTCGCCGCGCATGGCCATGCGGCTGGCGTTGATGGCCTTCACCGCGCCCATTGCGTTGCGCTCGATGCACGGGATCTGCACCAGCCCGCCGATCGGGTCGCAGGTCAGGCCGAGGTTGTGCTCCATGCCGATTTCGGCGGCATTTTCGATCTGCCCCGGGTTGCCGCCAAGTGCGGCAACCAGGCCACCGGCGGCCATCGAGCAGGCCACGCCCACTTCGCCCTGGCAGCCGACTTCGGCGCCGGAAATCGAGGCGTTTTCCTTGTAGAGGATGCCGATGGCCGCGGCGGTGAGCAGGAAATCGAAAATGCGTTGCTCGGAGGCGCCGGCGCAGAACCGGTCGAAGTAATGCAGGACGGATGGAATGATGCCGGCCGCGCCGTTGGTGGGCGCGGTGACCACGCGCCCGCCGGCCGCGTTTTCTTCGTTGACCGCGAGCGCATACAGGTTGACCCAGTCCAGCGTGGTCAACGGATCGCGCATGGCCGCTTCGGGTTTGGACGAGAGTTCGCGGTATAGCGCCGGTGCGCGGCGCGAGACGTTCAGGCCGCCCGGTAGCGTGCCTTCCTCGCGGATGCCGCGCGCCACGCAGGACTGCATCGCACTCCACAACTCGCGCAGGCCTGCACGAATCTCGTCCTCGCTGCGCCAGCTTTTTTCGTTCTCGAACATCAGCTCGGCGATGCTCAGGCCGCTGCGTGCGCACTGCGCGAGCAATTCGTCGCCACTGAGGAATGGGTAGGGCAGCGGCGTCTCGTCGGCCACAATGCGGTCGTCGGCAGCGTCGTCCTGATTGACAACAAAACCGCCACCCACCGAGTAGTAATCGCGCGTGGCGATCACCGCCTCATTGGCGTCGTAGGCGGTAAAGCGCATGCCGTTGGTGTGGTACGGCAGCTTCTGCCGCTTGTTCATCGGCAGGTCGCGCTTTTCGTCGAAGCCGATCGCGTGCTGGCCCATCAGGGTGATGCGCTTGCTGGTGCGGATGCGTTCCAGCGTGGCGGGGATGATGTCCGGGTCGATCAGGTTCGGGCGATGGCCTTCCAGCCCGAGCAGCACCGCCTTGTCGGTGCCATGGCCGCGGCCGGTCAGGGCCAGCGAGCCGAACACTTCGGCACGGATGCGCACCACGTCCTGCAGGCGCCCGGCATCGAGCAACCACCGGTGCACGAAGCGCTCGGCGGCACGCATCGGCCCCACGGTGTGAGAGGAACTCGGACCGATGCCGATCTTGAACAGGTCGAACGTGCTGACAGCCATGCGTGCCGGAGAGGTGAGCGTAAAGCCGGCTATTCTAGTCGCTCGACGATTGCGGCACGGCTGCAGCGCAACATGAGACCAGTCCGGTGGCTCTGACCCTGTACCAGCGCGACGATTGCCATCTATGCGACCAGGCGGTGGAAGTGCTGGTGCAGGCGCGCGCGGGCGAGTTCGGCAGCGTGTTCATCGACGACGATGTGACGCTGGAGTCCGCTTACGGTGCGCGGGTGCCGGTGCTGCGCGATGCCCGCGGACGCGAGCTGGCGTGGCCGTTCGATGCGCCCACGCTACGGGCGTGGCTGCAGGGCGCCGGCAGCTGAGCCAGCCGATCCGGCGCCGCAACGATCTGCAGGCGGCAGCGCAAGGGGCGACGACGAAGCTGGGTGCCGGCGAGGCCGGCCAGGTCCGCTCGCGTCAGCGGCACCACTGGTCTTCGCAAGGCACGCCGTCGCCGTCGCCATCCATCCGGGTGTCGGGGCAATGCTGCAGGACGTACCTGGCATCGGCGCAGGAGGTCATCTGCGAGCAATGCGTGCGCCCTGCGCAGCTGAACTGCGGCGATGCCGCAGCGGCGGTCGCCGGCGTGCGTGACGGTGCGGGTGTCTGGTCGGCGACCGCTGTCGGTGCAACCAGGTTGGCCAGCCGATCGCGCTGCTGGTAGGCCACTGCGCCGCCACCGACCAGCAGCATGAGCAGCAGTACCTTGGCCAGGCTCAGCCCTTGTGCGGGATTGGCGGACGAGGCCGCGCGTGGCGCGGAGCGGATGGGTCCGGCGCCAGGCCCAGCGGCGCGCATGATGCGCACTGCGCGTCGGCGGCCGTCGGGACCCGGTTCCGTTTCGAAGGAGATCAACTCGCCCACCCGCGGTGGCTCCGGGCTGCGTGGGAATGCGGAGACATGCACGAACACGTCATCTCCGGCGTGCGCGGGCGTGATGAAGCCGAACCCACGGTCGGTATTCCAGCGGGTCAAGGTTCCGTGGGTGCGCATCGTCGGCGTCCTGAAGTGGTGGCCGAGTCTAGCTGTCTTGCGGTGTCATCCGACGCACGAGCAAAAAAAAGCGGCGGACCCGACGAGTGGCCCGCCGCGCAGTGGCCGCGTCCGGTTGCGGCCTGCGGCGTTACTTCGCCTTCAACACGACCTTGGTGCTGATCGCGGTCTCGTTGGGGATGGTCTTGGTGTCGGCCCAGTCGCCGCCGCCCACGCCGAAGTCCAGCCGCTTGACCACCGCCTTGCCGGCCAGCACCGGTTGCGCGCCGCGAGTCCAGGTGAAGGTGAGCGTGACCGGCTTGCTGACGCCGCGCAGTTCCAGGGTGCCGTCGGCGGCGTACTGGTTACCGCCCAGGGCGCGGAACTTGTCGGCGCGATAGCGTGCGGTGGCGAACTTGGCGACGTTGAAGAAGTCCGGGCCCTGCAGGGTCGAATCGCGGTCGTTATTGCCGCTGATCGCACTGGCCAGCGGAATGCGCACGTCGAGCTTGGCGCCAGCCAGGTTGGCCGGATCGAAACTCAGCGTGGTGTCGAAGCCGGGGAACTTGCCGGTGAACACTTCGCCGTCGTACTTGCTGGCGAACACCAACGACGAGCCCGGCGCCTGCACGTACTCGGCGGCGGATACCGGCGCAGCGGCGAAGGTGGCAACCAGCGAGGCGGCGACCAGCAACGGAGAGGCAAACAACTTGGACGACATGGGAATTCCTCAGGATTTGGGGGAGAGCCAACCGCGCGGCAACATCCGCACCAGGGTGGCATCGCGCTGGAACAGATGGTGGTACAGCGCAGCGCCGGCATGCGCCAGCACCACGGCAATCAGCAGCCAGAAGCCCCACTCGTGGATGGCGTGGGAGGTGGCGCGCAGTTGCTCGTCCGGCGCGCTGAGCTTGGGCACCGGGAACAGGCCGAACCATCGGAACGGACGCAGGCCGCTGCTGGAGTCGTATAGCCACCCGGACAGCGGCAGGGCGAAGATCATGGCGTACAGCAGCCAGTGGGTCAGCCCGGCGATGCGCTCCTGCCAGCGCGGCGTGCCTGCCACCGGTGGCGGCGCCCCCGCATAGAGCCGCCAGCCCAGCCGTACGATCACCAGTGCCAGCACGGTCAGTCCGAGCGACTTGTGCGCGGTGTAGACCC
>NZ_JSZE01000074.1 GCF_000802365.1 Xanthomonas cannabis pv. cannabis | reverse complement strand
TTCGTATTCGACGTGCGCGGTCGAAATCGTGATGCCGCGCGCCTTTTCTTCCGGCGCTGCGTCGATCGCGTCATACGCCTTGAACTCGCCACCGAAACGCTCTGCACCGATCTTGGTCAGTGCGGCGGTCAACGTGGTCTTGCCATGGTCGACGTGACCGATGGTGCCGACGTTCACGTGCGGCTTGGTGCGCTCGAATTTAGCTTTTGCCATGACTTGCTACCTCTAATTGAAAAATTTTTGAAGCGGCTGAGCGAACTCAGCCCTTCTTGGTGACGGCGTCGGCGATGTTGGCCGGTGCCTCTTCGTAGTGGTCGAATTCCATCGAGAACGTCGCACGCCCCTGGCTCATGGAGCGCAGCGAGGTCGCGTAGCCGAACATTTCACCCAGCGGAATCATCGCGTTGATGATCTTGCCCGACGGGCTGTCGTCCTGACCCTGCAACACGCCACGACGGCGGCTCACGTCGCCCATCACGTCACCCAGGTAATCCTCCGGGCTGACGATCTCGACCTTCATGATCGGCTCCAGCAACACCGGGCTGGCTTTCGCAAAGCCCTGCTTGAACGCCATCGACGCGGCCAGCTTGAACGCCATTTCCGAGGAGTCGACGTCGTGGTACGAGCCGAACACCAGCTTGACCTTCACGCCCACCACCGGGAAGCCGGCGATCGGGCCGCTGGTGATTGTTTCGCGCAGACCCTTTTCGACCGAGGGGATGAATTCCTTCGGAATGATGCCGCCGGTGATGTCGTTGATGAAGAGGAAATCGTCCTTGACGTTGTCGCTCTTGCGATCTTCCTCGGTCATCGGCGACAGCTCGATCACCACGTGACCGTACTGACCCTTACCACCGGACTGCTTGGCGTGCTTGTAGTCGGACTTGACGTCGGACTTGCGGATCGTCTCGCGGTAGGCCACCTGCGGCTTGCCGACGTTGGCCTCGACATTGAACTCGCGACGCATACGGTCGACGATGATGTCCAGGTGCAACTCGCCCATGCCCGAGATGATGGTCTGGCCGGATTCTTCGTCGGTCTTGACGCGGAACGAAGGATCTTCCTGCGCCAGACGGCCCAGGGCCATACCCATCTTTTCCTGGTCCGACTTGGTCTTCGGCTCGACCGCCATCGAAATCACCGGCTCCGGGAACACCATGCGCTCCAGGGTGATGATCTTGTCCTGCGCACACAGGGTGTCGCCGGTGGTGACGTCCTTCAGACCCACGGCAGCGGCGATGTCGCCAGCGCGCACTTCCTTGATCTCTTCGCGATTGTTGGAGTGCATCTGCAGGATGCGGCCCACACGCTCCTTCTTCGACTTGACCGGGTTATAGACCTGGTCGCCGGAATTCAGCGTGCCCGAGTAGACGCGGAAGAACGTGAGCGAGCCCACGAACGGGTCGGTCATGATCTTGAACGCCAACGCCGAGAACGGCGCGGTATCGCTCGCAGCGCGCGTGTCTTCCTTCTCGTCCTCGTCGATGCCCTGCACTGGCGGACGGTCGGCCGGCGACGGCAGCAGGTGCACGACGCCGTCGAGCATCGCCTGCACGCCCTTGTTCTTGAACGCCGAACCGCAGAACACCGGCACGATCTCGACCTTCAGGGTGCGCTCGCGCAGACCCTGCAGGATCTCTTCTTCGGTCAGATCGCCTTCGTTGAGGTACTTGTCCATCAGATCTTCGCTGGCTTCTGCAGCCGCCTCGATCATGAACGAACGCGCCTCGGTCGCCACGTCGACCAGATCGGCCGGGATGTCGCGGTACTCGAAGGTGGTGCCCTGCGATGCGGAATCCCAGTGGATCGCCTTCATCTTGAGCAGGTCGACCACGCCTTCAAAGCCGTCTTCGGCGCCAATCGGCACCTGCATCGGCACAGCGTATGCACCCAGACGGGCCTTCAGCTGCTCCACGACCTTGTCGAAGTTGGCACCGGTACGGTCCATCTTGTTGACGAAGGCCATGCGCGGCACGGAATACTTGTTGGCCTGACGCCACACGGTCTCGGACTGCGGCTGCACGCCACCGACCGCACACAGCACGAACACCGCACCGTCGAGCACGCGCAAGGAGCGCTCCACTTCGATGGTGAAGTCGACGTGCCCGGGGGTGTCGATGATGTTGAAGCGATGCTGCTGCATGGACTTGTCCATGCCCGACCAGAACGCAGTGGTTGCTGCGGAGGTGATGGTGATACCACGCTCCTGCTCCTGCTCCATCCAGTCCATCACTGCCGCGCCGTCATGGACTTCGCCGATCTTGTGACTCACACCGGTGTAGAACAGGATGCGTTCGGAGGTGGTGGTTTTGCCGGCATCGATGTGGGCCATGATGCCGAAGTTGCGGTAACGCTCGATAGGGGTGGTGCGGGCCACGGGGAGCCTCTCAATTTCTTGGATTTCGGATGGCCGAACGCCGCCTTTCGGCGGCCTTCGGATTGGTAGCGACGCCAGAGGCGTCGCAAACAGCACTCATATGGTGCTGAAGGGCCCCGTTACCAAGGCCCCCGAGGTCACCAGCGGTAGTGTGCGAACGCCTTGTTCGCTTCCGCCATACGGTGGGTCTCTTCGCGCTTCTTGATCGCGCCGCCACGGCTTTCCGCAGCGTCCAACAGTTCGGCAGCCAGCTTGCGCGGCATGGTGTTCTCACCACGCTTGCGCGCGGAGTCGATCAACCAGCGCATTGCCAGCGCCATGCGACGGGAGGAGCGCACTTCGACGGGCACCTGATAGGTAGCACCACCGACGCGACGCGATTTGACTTCGACAGCCGGGGCCACGTTGTCCAGTGCTTTCTGCACCAGCTCGATGGCATTCGGATTCTTTTCGCCAATGACGTCCATTGCGCCATAGACAATTTTCTCAGCAACCGACTTCTTGCCACTTTGCATCACCATGTTGATGAAGCGGGCAATGGTTTCGCTGCCATGCTTGGGATCAGGCAGGACGGTGCGCTGCGGAGTAGAACCTTTACGGGACATTAGAGTATTTCCTTAGCTCTTCGGGCGCTTGGCGCCGTACTTGGAACGACCTTGACGGCGCTTTGCGACGCCGGCGGCGTCCAGCGAACCACGGACGGTGTGATAACGCACACCGGGAAGATCCTTGACGCGACCACCGCGAATCAGGACCACGGAGTGCTCCTGCAGGTTGTGGCCTTCACCACCGATGTAGCTGATGACCTCTTCCTGGTTCGTCAGACGCACTTTGGCGACCTTACGCAGGGCCGAGTTCGGCTTTTTCGGGGTAGTGGTGTAGACGCGCGTGCAGACGCCGCGGCGCTGCGGACACTTGTCCAGTGCCGGAGAGGCACTCTTGTAGGTGGTCGCTTGCCGGGGCTTGCGGACCAGCTGATTGATCGTTGCCATCAGTCGATTCTTCTGATTGGAGGCCGAAACGGCCTTGCATGAAAACGAAGGCAGGCCGTGAAACGGCCCACCGAGACAGAGAAGTATAGCTGGCAGGGCAAAACTCCGTCAACTTCACGGAAAGCTAACCCTGCTGGTCCTTCCAGGACCGGAAAACGGAGGGCCTCCTGCCCTCCTTTTCGCTTGGCTTACGGCGGCCTTGCGACCGCCGTCGGAGCGCTTACTCCTCGTCCGCGCCAGCGTCGGCCACGGCTGCGACCGGTTCGGCCACTGCGGGCTTGCCCGACAGCGTTTCCATTTCAGAGTCGGTCAGACCCGACGCCTTGCGACGGCTGGCGTGATACGCCAGGCCGGTACCGGCCGGAATCAGGCGACCCACGATCACGTTTTCCTTCAGACCGCGCAGGTTGTCGCGGGTACCGCGAACGGCCGCCTCGGTCAACACGCGGGTGGTCTCCTGGAACGACGCCGCCGAGATGAACGACTCGGTGGCCAGCGAGGCCTTGGTGATACCCAGCAACACCGGATCGTACTTGGCCGGCAACTCGTTGCGCGTGGTCAGACGTGCATTTTCCTCGATGACGCGCTGGCGCTCGACCTGCTCGCCGTTGAGGAACTTGCTGTTGCCCTGGTCCACGATCTCGACCTTGCGCAACATCTGGCGGGTGATCACTTCGATGTGCTTGTCGTTGATCTTCACGCCCTGCAGGCGATACACGTCCTGGATTTCCTTGACCAGGTACGCGGCCAGCGGCTCGACGCCCAGCAGACGCAGGATGTCCTGCGGGCTCGGTTCGCCGTCCACCACGGTTTCGCCCTTGGTCACGTGCTCGCCTTCGAACACGATGATCTGGCGGTACTTCGGGATCAGCTCTTCGTGTTCCGAACCATCGGTGTCCTTGATGATCAGGCGCTGCTTGCCCTTGGTGTCCTTACCGAAGCTGATGATGCCCGAACGCTCGGCCAGGATCGCCGGATCCTTCGGCTTGCGTGCCTCGAACAAGTCGGCAACGCGCGGCAGACCACCGGTGATATCGCGGGTCTTGGACGCTTCCTGCGGAATCTTCGCCACCACGTCGCCCACGCCGACGGCAGCGCCGTCCTGCAGGTTGACGATGGAGCGCGGCGGCAGCAGGTACTGGGCCGGCAGGTCCGTGTTCGGGATGGTCAGGTCGTTGCCCTTGCCGTCGACGATGCGCACGATCGGGCGCAGTTCCTTGGCCTGTGCACCGCGACGCTTCGGGTCGGTGATTTCACGCGAAGCCAGACCGGTCAGCTCGTCAGTCTTCTCGATGACGGTGACGCCGTCGACGAAGTCGATGAAGCGGATGAAGCCGGCCACTTCCGACACGATCGGGTGGTTATGCGGATCCCAGTTGGCCACGCCCTGCCCGGCCTTGACTGCGTCACCGTCCTTGGCAGTAATGGTGGCGCCGTACGGCAGCTTGTAACGCTCGCGTTCGCGACCGTGGCCGTCGAGCACCGACAGCTCGCCCGAACGCGACACCGCGACCAGCGAACCATTGGCATGCTCGACCGACTTCAAGTTGTTGAACTTGATCGAACCGGTGGTCTTGACCGTGATGTTGTCCACGGCCGCCGCACGCGACGCCGCACCACCGATGTGGAAGGTACGCATCGTCAGCTGGGTACCCGGCTCACCGATCGACTGGGCGGCGATGACGCCGACCGCTTCACCGATGTTGACCTGGTGACCGCGTGCGAGATCGCGACCGTAGCAACGTGCGCACACGCCGAACGAGGATTCGCAACTGATGGTCGAACGCACCTTCACCGACTGCACGCTGGCGTCTTCGAGCTTGGCGACCCAGGCTTCGTCGAGCAGCGTGTTGCGGGTGACGATCGGTTCTTCATCGTTGCCCGGCAGGTACACGTCCTCGGCCACCACACGACCCAGCACGCGCTCCTTCAACGGCTCCACCACATCGCCGCCTTCCACGATGGGCGTCATGATCAGCCCTTCGGTGGTGCCGCAATCGACTTCGGTAATCACCACGTCCTGCGCCACGTCGACCAGACGACGGGTCAGGTAACCCGAGTTCGCGGTCTTGAGCGCGGTATCGGCCAGACCCTTACGCGCGCCGTGGGTGGAGTTGAAGTACTCCTGCACGTTCAGGCCTTCGCGGAAGTTCGCCTTGATGGGCGTCTCGATGATCGAGCCGTCCGGACGCGCCATCAGGCCGCGCATACCGGCCAGCTGACGGATCTGCGCCTGGCTACCACGGGCACCGGAGTCGGCCATGATGTACAGCGAGTTCATCGACTTCTGGTCGATGGTCTCACCCCTGGCATTTTCGACCTTTTCAGTACCGATGGTGTCCATCATCGCCTTGGCGATGCGCTCGCTGGTACGCGACCAGATGTCCACGACCTTGTTGTAGCGCTCGCCGGCGGTGACCAGACCCGACTGGTACTGCTCCTGGATTTCCAGCACTTCGGCTTCTGCCTCGGTGAGGATGCCCTTCTTTTCGTCCGGGATCAGCATGTCGTCGATGCCGATCGACACGCCTGCACGGGTGGCGTAGGCATAGCCGGTGTACATCAGCTTGTCGGCGAACACGACGGTGTCCTTCAAGCCCAGCAGACGGTAGCTGGAGTTGATCAGACGCGAGATGTTCTTCTTGGTCATCTCGGTGTTGGCCAGCTGGAACGGCAGGCCTTCGGGCAGGATTTCGCTCAGCAGCGCACGACCGACCGTGGTATCCACGATCGAGGTGCCGCTGGTGCGCTTGCCGTCCACCGCGTCCACGTCCACCTGGGTGATGCGGACCTTGACCTTGGCGTGCAGTTCCACCACGCGGTTGTCGTAGGCGCGCTTCACTTCGCTGGTGTTCGCAAACACCATGCCCTCGCCCTTCTTGTTCTCGAGGGCACGGCTCATGTAGTACAGGCCCAACACCACGTCCTGCGACGGCACGATGATCGGCTCGCCGTTGGCCGGCGACAGGATGTTGTTGGTGGACATCATCAGCGCACGCGCTTCCAGCTGGGCTTCCAGCGAGAGCGGCACGTGGACGGCCATCTGGTCACCGTCGAAGTCGGCGTTGAACGCAGTACACACCAACGGATGCAGCTGGATGGCCTTGCCCTCGATCAACACCGGCTCGAATGCCTGGATGCCCAGACGGTGCAGGGTCGGCGCACGATTCAACAGCACCGGATGCTCGCGGATGACCTCTTCCAGGATGTCCCAGACTTCGGCTTCTTCGCGCTCGACCAGCTTCTTGGCGGCCTTGATGGTGGTAGCCAGACCGCGACGCTGCAGCTTGGCAAACACGAACGGCTTGAACAGCTCCAGCGCCATCTTCTTCGGCAGGCCGCACTGGTGCAGCTTGAGGTACGGACCGACCGTGATGACCGAACGGCCGGAGTAATCCACGCGCTTGCCGAGCAGGTTCTGACGGAACCGGCCCTGCTTGCCCTTGATCATGTCGGCCAGCGACTTCAGCGGGCGCTTGTTGGTGCCGGTGATGGCACGGCCGCGACGGCCGTTGTCCAGCAACGCATCGACCGATTCCTGCAGCATGCGCTTTTCGTTGCGCACGATGATGTCGGGCGCATTGAGCTCGAGCAAGCGACGCAGACGGTTGTTGCGGTTGATCACGCGGCGGTACAGATCGTTCAGATCCGAGGTCGCGAAGCGGCCACCATCCAGCGGCACCAGCGGACGCAGGTCCGGCGGCAGCACCGGCAGCACGGTCATGACCATCCACTCCGGACGGTTGCCCGATTCCAGGAAGGCTTCGATCAGCTTGATGCGCTTGGTGAGACGCTTGAGCTTGGTTTCCGAACCGGTGCTGGCGATCTCTTCGCGCAGGCGGGTCATTTCCGACTGCAGGTCGATCGTGCGCAGCAGCTCATACACGGCCTCGGCGCCCATGGCGGCGTCGAAGTCGTCGTTGTACTCCTGACGTGCGGTCAGGTACTGCTCTTCGGTCAGCAGCTGACGGCGCTCGAGCGGGGTCAGGCCCGGCTCGGTGACGACATAGGCTTCGAAGTACAGCACGCGCTCGATGTCACGCAGGGTCATGTCCAGCATCAGGCCGATGCGCGAGGGCAGCGACTTGAGGAACCAGATGTGCGCGACCGGCGAGGCCAGGTCGATGTGGCCCATGCGCTCGCGACGCACCTTGGCCAGGGTGACTTCGGTGCCGCACTTTTCGCAGACCACGCCGCGGTGCTTCATGCGCTTGTACTTGCCGCACAGGCACTCATAGTCCTTGATCGGTCCGAAGATGGCGGCGCAGAACAGGCCGTCACGCTCGGGCTTGAAGGTCCGGTAGTTGATGGTTTCGGGCTTCTTCACTTCGCCGTAGGACCACGAACGGATCAGGTCCGGCGACGCCAGCGCGATCTTGATCGCGTCGAAATCCAGCGTCTGGCGCTGCTGATTGAAGAGGTTGAGCAGGTCTTTCATTTGATATCTCCGGGTCGGAGGAATTTCGTATCTGAGATGGGCGGGAAACGCGTGATCTCGGGACCGGGAACCGAGACCCGGGACCCGGAAAAACGAGAAGCGCGAAGCCCCTGCTTTTCCGTGTCCCCGGTCCCGGGTCCCGAGTCCCGGTTCATCACTCTTCCAGTTCCATGTTGATCGCCAGCGAGCGGATTTCCTTCACCAACACGTTGAAGGATTCCGGCATGCCCGCGACCATCTCGTGCTCACCATCGACGATGTTCTTGTACATCTGGTTGCGGCCCTGCACGTCGTCGGACTTCACCGTCAGCATTTCCTGCAGGGTGTAGGCCGCGCCGTAGGCTTCCAGCGCCCAGACTTCCATTTCGCCGAAGCGCTGACCACCGAACTGCGCCTTGCCGCCCAGCGGCTGCTGGGTCACGAGCGAGTACGGGCCGGTCGAACGGGCATGCATCTTGTCGTCGACCAAGTGGTTCAACTTCAGGTAGTGCATGTAGCCAACCGTGGTCTTGCGATCGAATGCCTCGCCGGTGCGCCCGTCGTACAGCTGGGTCTGACCGCTCTGCGGCAGGTCGGCCAGTTCCAGCATGCGCTTGATCTCGGCTTCGCTGGCGCCATCGAACACCGGGGTAGCCATCGGCACGCCGTCGATCAGGTTCTTGCCCAGGTTGAGCAATTCCTCATCGCTGAACTGCGACAGGTCCACGCGCTCGGCACTGATCGCGCCGTCGTGGTTGTAGATGTCGTTGAGGAACTTGCGCAGCTCGCTCACCGCCGCCTGTGCTTCCAGCATGCGCTGGATCTTGCGACCCAGGCCCTTGGCCGCCCAGCCCAGATGCACTTCCAGAATCTGGCCGATGTTCATACGCGACGGCACGCCGAGCGGGTTGAGCACGATGTCCACCGGCTCGCCGGTCGCCATGTACGGCATGTCTTCCACCGGCACGACATTGGAAACCACACCCTTGTTGCCGTGGCGGCCCGCCATCTTGTCGCCCGGCTGGATGCGGCGCTTCACGGCCAGGAACACCTTGACCATCTTCAGCACGCCCGGTGCGAGGTCATCGCCCTGGGTGATCTTGCCGCGCTTGTCGGCAAAGCGTGCTTCGAATTCCTTCTCGTGCGCCTGGATCTGCTTCTGTGCGCGTTCAATGGCGTCGGCAGCGTCTTCGTCCTTCATGCGCAGCTGGAACCAATCGGACTTCTTCAGCCCGTCCAGATATGCGTCGGTGACGTTGTCGCCCTTCTTCAGGTTCGTGCCGCCGTTGGCGACCTTACCCACGATCTGCGAGCGCAGACGTGCGTAGATGGCCGCTTCCAGGATGCGGAACTGGTCGTCGAAGTCCTTCTTGACGCGCTTGATTTCGGACTCTTCGATCTGACGCGCACGCTTGTCCTTCTCGATGCCGTCGCGGGTGAAGACCTGCACGTCGATGACGGTGCCGTCCATGCCCGGAGGCACGCGCAACGAGCTGTCCTTCACGTCGGACGCCTTCTCGCCGAAGATCGCACGCAGCAGCTTTTCTTCCGGGGTCAGCTGGCTTTCGCCCTTCGGCGTGACCTTGCCGACCATGATGTCGCCGGCGCGCACTTCTGCACCGATGTACACCACGCCGCTCTCGTCCAGACGGTTCAACGCCTGCTCGGACACGTTCGGGATGTCGGCGGAAATTTCCTCCGGCCCCAGCTTGGTGTCGCGTGCAACGCAGGTCAGTTCTTCGATGTGGATCGTGGTGTAACGATCCTCTTCCACCACGCGCTCGGAGAGCAGGATGGAGTCTTCGAAGTTGTAGCCGTTCCACGGCATGAAGGCGATCAGCATGTTCTGACCCAGCGCCAGTTCACCGATGTCGGTGGACGGGCCGTCGGCCAGCACGTCGCCCCGCGCGATCACGTCGCCCACGTTCACCAGCGGACGCTGGTTGATGCAGGTGTTCTGGTTGGAGCGGGTGTACTTGATCAGGTTGTAGATATCCACGCCGGCATCGGTGCCGCCGCCGATTTCTGCCTCGTTGACCTTGACCACGATGCGGGCCGCGTCGATCTGCTCGATCACGCCACCACGCAACGCATTCACGGTCACGCCCGAGTCGCGCGCAACCGCACGCTCGATACCGGTACCAACCAGCGGCTTCTGCGAACGCAGCGTCGGCACGGCCTGGCGCTGCATGTTGGCGCCCATGAGTGCGCGGTTGGCGTCGTCGTGTTCCAGGAACGGCACCAGCGCCGCAGCGACCGACACGGTCTGCATCGGCGAGACGTCCATGAAGTGCACTTCGGACGGCGGCTTCAACAGCGATTCGCCCTGGAACCGGCACGGCACGAACTGCTCGGTGAGCATGTTCTTGGCATCGGTCAGCGCGTTCGCCTGGGCGATCACGTACTCGTTTTCTTCGATCGCCGACAGGTACTCGACATCGTCGGAGACCTTGCCGTCCAGCACCTTACGGTACGGCGTCTCCAGGAAGCCATACTGGTTGGTGCGGGCGAACACGGCCAGCGAGTTGATCAGGCCGATGTTCGGGCCTTCCGGCGTTTCGATGGTGCAGACGCGGCCGTAATGGGTCGGATGCACGTCGCGCACTTCGAAGCCGGCGCGCTCGCGGGTCAGGCCGCCCGGGCCCAGTGCGGAGACGCGACGCTTGTGCGTCACTTCCGACAGCGGGTTGTTCTGGTCCATGAACTGCGACAGCTGCGAGGAACCGAAGAATTCCTTGATCGCGGCAGCCACCGGCTTGGCGTTGATCAGTTCCTGCGGGGTCAGACCTTCGGACTCGGCCATCGACAACCGCTCCTTGACCGCGCGCTCGACGCGGACCAAGCCCACGCGGAACACGTTCTCGGCCATTTCGCCGACCGAACGCACGCGACGGTTACCCAGGTGATCGATGTCATCGACCACGCCGCGACCGTTGCGGATTTCGGTGAGCACCTTGATCACTTCCAGGATGTCGGAAGTATCGGTGTGCTCGGCGACCAGGCGCTTGGATTCTTCGTCGTTGCGCTCGGCGAAGTACTTCTTGTCGTACAGCACCGATTCGCCCAGCACGTCCTTGCGGCCGACGCGGCGGTTGAACTTCATGCGACCGACCGTCGACAGGTCATAGCGCTCGAAGGTAAAGAACAGGTTGTGGAACAGGTTCTGCGCAGCTTCCTTGGTCGGCGGCTCGCCCGGACGCATCATGCGGTAAATTTCCACCAGCGCTTCCAGCTGCGTCTTGGTCGGATCGATGCGCAAGGTGTTGGACAGGTACGGGCCACGATCCAGATCGTTCACCCACAGGGTGCCGACCGCGTCGACGCCGGCCTTGCGGAACGCCGCCAGCTGGTCTTCGCTGATTTCGTCATTGGCGTTGGCCAGCAGCTCACCGGTGGAACCATCGACCACGTCGTGCGACAGGATGCGGCCGACCAGGTAGTCGTCCGGCACGGCCAGCGCGGCAACGCCGGCGGCTTCCAGCTGCTTGACGTGACGCGCAGTGATGCGCTTACCCGCCTCCACGATGACCTTGTCGCCATCGGCCAGATCGAAGTTCAGCGTTTCACCACGCAGGCGCTCCGGCACCAGCTCCAGCTGCACGCCTTCGTCCGGATTGATGTGGAACGTGTTGATCTCGAAGAACTCGGCCAGCATCTCTTCGTTGCTGTAGCCAAGCGCACGCAGCAGGATCGACACCGGCAACTTGCGGCGACGGTCGATACGGGTGAACAGCGCATCCTTCGGGTCGAACTCGAAGTCCAGCCAGGAGCCGCGGTACGGAATGATGCGGGCGCTGTACAGCAGCTTGCCCGAGCTGTGGGTCTTGCCACGGTCGTGGTCGAAGAACACGCCCGGCGAGCGGTGCAGCTGCGAGACGATCACGCGCTCGGTGCCATTGACGATGAAGGTACCGTTGCCGGTCATCAGCGGAATTTCGCCGAGGTAGACCTCCTGCTCCTTCACGTACTTGATGGCCTTGGTCGACGACTCACGGTCGTAGATCACCAGGCGCACGGTCACGCGCAGCGGCGCGCCATAGCTCATGCCACGCTGACGGCATTCACGCTCGTCAAACACCGGCTGACCCAACTTGTAGCCCACGTACTCGAGCGCAGCGTTACCGCTGTAGCTGGAGATCGGGAACACCGACTTCAGAGCGGCATGCAGACCGAGGTCCTTGCGCTTGGTCGGCTCCACGTCTTCCTGCAGGAATTCGCGATAGGAATCCACCTGGATGGCAAGCAGGAACGGCACTTCGAGAATCGAGCGCTGCTTGCCGAAGTCCTTGCGGATACGCTTTTTTTCGGTGAACGAATAAGACGTCATGAGGTCTTCACCCTAGGCTGCGGGGGCCACGTCGCGGCGGCCCTGAAATAACAAAATTGTCAGTTGGAAGTCGCTGGTATTGCCGGCACCAGCACGCCTTCTCCCGCTACTTCCAACTACCAACTCGGTGAGGCGAGGATTGGGGATGACGAGATTGGGGATTAGCGAAGGCTGCCTTCGAATCCCGAATGCCGACTCTCAAATCCCGGCTTTCCATCAACGGCCAAAGGCCGGGAGCTTTACGCCCCCAGCCTTCAGTGCATCACCATGAAACGCTGGCGATGCAAGGTGTTGCTTACTTGATTTCGACCGTCGCACCGGCTTCGGTCAGTTCCTTCTTGATCTTCTCGGCTTCGTCCTTGGTGGCGCCTTCCTTCAGCGTGCCACCGGCTTCGGTCAGATCCTTGGCTTCCTTCAGACCCAGGCCGGTCACGCCACGGACAGCCTTAATCGCGGCAACCTTGTTGGTGCCGGCGCTGGTCAGCACCACGGTGAACTCGGTCTGCTCTTCGACCACGGCGGCCGGGCCAGCAGCAGCGGCTGCGACCGGGGCGGCGGCGGAGACGCCGAACTTCTCTTCGATGGCCTTGACCAGCTCCATCACTTCCATCAGGGACTTCTCGGCGATGGCGTCGACGATCTGTTCGTTGGTAAGGGACATTGTGATTACCTTTAAGAGTTGATTCTGGATTGGGTTCTAGCAAACGCTAGGACATCAAGCTTCGGCAGTCTCGGCGGCCGGTGCGGCGGCTTCGTCGCCACCACCCTGCTTGTCGCCGACGGCCTTGACGGCACGGGCGAACATCGCAGCCGGTTCGGACAGCACGCGAGCCAGCATGGCCAGGGCCTGGTCACGGGTCGGCAGCGAGGCCAACACGTCGACGTGGCTGGCCGGGAACAGTTCCCCGCCAATTGCCACAACCTTGGCCTGCAGCTTTTCGTTGCTCTTGGCGAATTCCTTGATCAGGCGCCCGGCAGCGCCGGGTTCCTCCATCGAAAACGCATACACCAAAGGACCAACCAGCTTGTCGGACGCGACAGCAAATTCGGTACCTTCGACGGCACGCACGGCCAGGGTGTTCTTGACGACTTTCAAGAACACGCCGGTCTCGCGGGCCTGCTTGCGCATCGCGGTCATCTGGGAGACCGTGGTGCCAGCGTATTCGGCGGCGATCAGGGAGTGGGCCTTGGCGGCGATGTCTGCCAGCTCGGCGACTACGTCTTGCTTCTGGGACAGATTGAGAGCCATTGCACTCCTCCGTTAAAGCCGGGATTCGGGATTGGTGATTCGGGATTCGTCACAGCGATCACGCCGCCGTTGCCAATCCCAAGTGCCGAATCGCTAATCCCCGCTTCAAACTACTCCGCTCGCGGCTCCTGCCGGTTGCGGTCCAGGGCAGCCTCCATCCTGGAAGCCGGGAACATCGACCGATGTTCCGTTGGTGGCCGTTCTAGACCTGGAGTGGACTCGATCCGGGATGTCCCAGACGCGCGTAAACCAGAAAGCTCCAGAAGGGCGACACCATCTACGCCGGCCAGTTCGAAAACGAACCGATTAAGCGATCCCGCTACGTCGACGGCGACTCCCTGCCAGTGCGAGCATCCGTGCCCGTCGTCGACCTGCGCTGACCGCGCCTGCGGTCTTTGACGGCTACCGCCGGACACGCCGGCGATCGCCTTCAAAATGTCCGTTACCCCAAAGGAGGGAACGGACTCCCAGCACACGGTCACCCGGGCCGGAAAAACAATGCTCTACTCCACAAACACGTCAGGCGCATGACGCCTGACGCATTCGATTACTTCAGCGACAGGCTCGACTGGTCGACCGTCACGCCCGGACCCATGGTCGAGCTGACCGACACCTTCTGCAGGTAGGTCCCCTTGGAGGTCGCCGGCTTGGCCTTCAGCAGATCGGCCAGCAGGGCCTGCAGGTTCGACTTCAGCGCTTCGTCATCGAAGCTGGCCTTGCCGATCGTGCAGTGAATGATGCCGGCCTTGTCGGTGCGGTAGCGCACCTGGCCCGACTTGGCGTTCTTGACCGCTTCGCCCGGGTTCGCCGACACAGTGCCGACCTTCGGGTTCGGCATCAGGCCGCGCGGGCCCAGCAGGGTGCCCAGCTTACCGACGACGCGCATGGCGTCCGGGGTGGCAATGACCACGTCGTAGCTCAGGTCGCCGGCCTGCATCTTCTCGGCCAGGTCGTCCATGCCCACTGCCTCGGCACCAGCCGCCAGGGCTTCGTCAGCCTTGGCACCGGCCGGTGCGAACACGGCAACGCGCACGCTCTTGCCGGTACCTGCCGGCAGCACGGTGGAACCGCGCACCTGCTGGTCGGACTTCTTGGCGTCCACGCCCAGGCGGACGGCAACGTCGATGGACTCGACGAACTTGGCCTTGGTGGCGGTCTTCAGGATCTTGATTGCGTCTTCGAAGGCATAGGTCTTGCCCGGAACGACAGCGGCCGCAATGGCCTTAACGCGCTTGGTCTGTGCCATGTCTTAACCCTCCACCGTCAAACCCATGCTGCGGGCAGTACCCGCAATCGTGCGAACCGACGCTTCGAGCTCGGCTGCCGTCAGATCGGCTTCCTTGGTCTTGGCGATCTCTTCCAGCTGCTTGCGCGTGACCTTGCCCACCTTGTCAGTGTTGGGACGCTTCGAGCCGGACGTAACGCCTGCAGCCTTCTTGAGCAGCACGCTGGCCGGGGTGCTCTTGGTGATGAAGGTGAAGGTGCGGTCCGAATACGCGGTGATGATCACCGGCGTCGGCAGGCCCGGTTCCAGCTTGGAGGTCGCTGCATTGAACGCCTTGCAGAACTCCATGATGTTCAGACCGCGCTGACCCAGTGCAGGGCCGACCGGCGGCGCAGGATTGGCCTGACCGGCCTTCACCTGCAACTTGATGTACGCAACTATCTTCTTAGCCATTTCGATGCTCTCCGGGTGCTAGCGCCTGCACGGCAGGCTCCCCATCGGACCGGGAGAATCACGCGTCCCGGCTTCGCGTTGTCATTACACGCAGATGGCCGCCTTGCGGCAGCCAATATTTCCCGGCGGTCGCCAGGTCAGCGAGCCGCGCACTATAACAGCATCTGAGGCAGGCGCCTAGCCGGCACCCGCCGAGAGTCAACCCTTCTCGACCTGCCCGAACTCGAGCTCGACCGGTGTGGAGCGACCAAAGATGAGCACGGCAACGCGCAGCCTGCTCTTCTCGTAATTGACTTCCTCGACGACGCCATTGAAGTCGTTGAACGGACCGTCGGTGACGCGCACCATCTGCCCCGGTTCGAACAGCACCTTCGGGCGGGGCTTTTCAACACCGTCCTGCACACGCTGCAGAATGGCATCCGCCTCTTCGTCACGGATCGGTAAAGGACGGTCCGCCGTACCACCGATGAAGCCCATCACCTTCGAAGTCTCCTTCACCAGGTGCCAGCTTTCGTTGTCGATGCGCGGAATACCGGCCTCTTCATGTGTCTCGATCTGCACCAGCACATAGCCGGGGAAGAACTTGCGTTCGGAGCGACGCTTCTGGCCGGCGCGCATCTCGATGACTTCTTCGGTCGGCACCAGCACCTCACCGAAACGATCTTCCATCTCGGTGCGGACGATGCGGTCGCGCAATGCCTGCGCAACGGATTTTTCGAAGCCTGAATAGGCGTGAACAACGTACCAACGCTTCACTGCTTGATTCTCCTCAACGAGCCAGGAACCACTGCGTGAGCTTCTGGATGACGAAGTCGAAGCCGCCCAACAGCAAACTCAGAATGATCACAACAACAATTACGACCCAGGTGGTGCGAATGGCTTCCTGGCGCGTCGGCCAGACCACCTTACGCAGCTCAAACCTGGATTCGGACATGAATTCACGGGTTTCACGGCCCTTGCCGGTCCCCAGAAACACAAACGCGCCCGCAACCAACCCGACGATGACTGCCAGCGCGCGCAACTGCGGCGTCCAGGCGCCTAACTGAGTCGCGCGCTCGGGAGCGGAAAACCAGAACCACACAAACAGCCCCGCAACCACCAGGATCGCAGAGATCACATATTTCACGATATCAGCGCTGGCAGCAGACGCGCTTTTGGAAGGCTCAATTTTGCTATTCATCCGGCTCTAGTTACCGATCTGACCCGAATCGCTGGGCCGGAAAGAGGAGTGGCACGCCAGGAGGGACTCGAACCCCCAACCTGCGGTTTTGGAGACCGCTGCTCTGCCAATTGAGCTACTGGCGTATGTACTCGTTTACCGCAAACCCCAAGACAACGAAGGCGGACCGAGGTTCAGCCGGCCCGCCATTCGCGCAAATCGGCGACCGAAGTCGCCGACTGCAGGCACTGCTTACTTGATGACCTTGGCAACCACGCCGGCGCCGACGGTGCGGCCACCTTCACGGATTGCAAAGCGCAGACCTTCGTCCATCGCGACCGGGTTGATCAGGGTCACGACCATCTTGACGTTGTCGCCCGGCATCACCATCTCCACGCCTTCCGGCAGCTGGCACGCGCCAGTGATGTCGGTGGTGCGGA
>NZ_JSZE01000073.1 GCF_000802365.1 Xanthomonas cannabis pv. cannabis | reverse complement strand
GCTCCTCGGCGGCATCGATCAGCACATTGGAATCGGAGCCCACACCGAAGCGGCCACCCGCGGCGGCGAACAACTGCATCGGGAAGATCCCATCGCCCAGATTTGCCTCGGTGATCGGGCATAGCCCGACCACCGCGCCGCGATCGGCAATGGCCTGCACTTCACTGCCGGTGACATGCGTGGCATGCACCAGGCACCAGCGCGCGTCCACCGGCGCATTGGCCAGCAACCAGTCCACCGGGCGCTGGCCCGACCAGGCCAGGCAGGCATCGACCTCACGCTGCTGCTCGGCAATGTGGATGTGCACCGGGCCGTCGGTCAGCGGCAGCAGTGCCATCAGCTGGTGCGGCGTGACCGCACGCAGGCTGTGCGGCGCCAGGCCGAGCACGCCGTCGGGCAGCGCAGTGAGGCTTTGCCTGCAATCGTCGAGCAGCCGCACGAAGCCGTCGATGTCGTGGATCAGGCGCTTCTGCGCCGCGCTGGGTGCGGCGCCGCCAAAATCCGAGTGCGCGTAGAACACCGGCAGCAGGCTCAGCCCGATGCCGGTACTGGCAGCGGCAGCGACGATGCGCGCGGACATTTCGCCGGCTTGGGCGTAAGGCGCGCCGCCGGGGCTGTGGTGCAGGTAATGGAATTCGCCGACGCGGGTGAAGCCGCTTTCCAGCATCTCCACATACGCCTGCTCGGCGATCGCCTGCAGGCTGTCCGGGTCGAGCCGGTCCACAAAGCGGTACATCAGCTCGCGCCAGCTCCAGAAGCTGTCACCGCGACGCCCTCCCACTTCGGTCAGGCCGGCCATGCCGCGCTGGAAGGCGTGGCTGTGCAGGTTACCCAGGCCGGGCAGCAGCGGCCCGGCACGGATATCGGTGGCAGCCACCGCGGTATCGGGCTGCACCGACACGATGCGCCCCTGCGCCAGGCCGATGCGCACACCGCTGGCCCAGCCGCCTGGCAACAGGGCCCGCGCTGCCCACAGCGCTTGTACCGGCTGGTCTGCCACTGGACACCCTCGATTGACGAACTTATTGTATATACATATCAGACAGCACGAGCCTGCGCCATGCATTGCGACGTTCTCTGGCACAACGCGCAGCTGATGACCCTGGATGCTCCAGGCGGCGGCCTGGGTCCGGTGGACGATGGCGTGGTCGCCTGCCTGGACGGCCGCATCGTGTATGCCGGCCCGGCCGCGCAGGCGCCGGGGTTCGCGGCGGCCACCACGCACGACTGCCAACGACGCTGGATCAGCCCGGGCCTGATCGATTGCCACACGCACCTGGTGTATGCCGGCAACCGCGCCAACGAATTCGAACAACGTCTGCGCGGCGCCAGCTACGCCGACATCGCCACAGCCGGTGGTGGCATCGTGGCGACCGTGCGAGCCACCCGCACTGCCGACGATGCCGCCCTGCTCGCTGCCAGCCTGCCGCGCCTGGATGCACTGCTTTCCGAAGGGGTGACCACGCTGGAAATCAAATCCGGCTACGGGCTGACGCTGGAGGATGAAACCAAGCAACTGCGCGTGGCGCGCGCGCTCGCCAGCCTGCGTCAGGTCGAGGTGGTACCGACCTTTCTCGGTGCGCATGCGGTGCCGCCGGACAGCGCTGCGCAGCCTTACATCGATGCGGTCTGCACCCGGATGATTCCGGCGATTGCCGCGCATGGCCTGGCCGAAGCGGTCGACGTGTTCTGCGAGCACCTGGCGTTTACGCCTGCCCAGGCCGAACAGGTCTTCATCGCCGCGCAGGCGCACGGGCTGGGCATCAAGATCCACGCCGAGCAATTGAGCAACCAGCACGGTGCGGCGCTGGCCGCGCGCTACGGGGCGTTGTCGGCCGACCACATCGAATACCTGGACCAGGATGGCGTGGCGGCCATGGCCGCTGCCGGCACCGTGGCGGTGCTGCTGCCCGGTGCGTTCTATTTCACCCGCGATACCCAGTTGCCGCCGATCGAGGCCCTGCGCACGGCGGGGGTGCCACTGGCCCTGGCCACCGACTGCAACCCCGGCACCTCGCCGCTGACCAGCCCGCTGCTGGCGATGAACATGGCGGCCACGTTGTTCCGCATGACGGTGGACGAATGCATCGCCGGCTTCACCCGCGAGGCTGCGCGTGCGCTCGGCCGCAGCGCGCGACTGGGCCGGTTGCGCGCCGGCCTGGACTGCGACCTGGCGATCTGGGACATCGATGCGCCGGCCGACCTGGTCTATCGCATGGGCTTCAACCCGCTTCACGCCCGCGTCTGGCGCGGGCATTCGACCTGATTCACTGGAGTTGCCATGAGTGCTTCTGTTGTCTTGCAACCCGGCCACGTGACGCTGGCGCAGTGGCGTGCGCTGTATCGCGGCGCCGAGATGAGGATGGACGACGCCTGCGCGGCCGCGGTGCTGCGCAGCGCACAGACGGTGGAGGCCATCGTCGCGCGTGGCGAGCCGGTCTACGGCGTCAACACCGGCTTCGGCAAGCTGGCCAGCGTGCGCATCGAGCGCGACGACCTGCAGACCCTGCAGCGCAATATCGTGCTGTCGCATGCAGCCGGCGTCGGCGAGCCCACGCCGGTGCCGGTGGTGCGGCTGATGATGGCGCTCAAGCTCACCAGCCTGGCGCAGGGTGCGTCCGGCGTGCAACCGGGCACGCTGGCATTGCTGGACGCGATGCTGCATGCGGGCATCACTCCGGTGGTGCCGTGCCAGGGGTCGGTCGGGGCGTCCGGCGATCTGGCGCCGCTGTCGCATCTGGCCGCAGTGATGATCGGCGTTGGCGAAGCCTTCGTCGGCGGGCAACGGTTACCTGCTGCCGACGCGCTTGCACACGCGCAACTGCAACCGCGCGTGCTTGGCGCAAAGGAAGGCCTGGCGCTGCTCAACGGTACGCAATTCTCCACCGCCTGCGCGCTGGCTGGCCTGTTCGAAATCGAAACCGTGCTGCACGCCGCGCTGGTGACCGGCGCGTTGTCGGTGGAAGCGGCCAAGGGCTCGGATACGCCGTTCGATGCGCGTATCCATGCATTGCGCGGGCAGCCGGGGCAGATCGCGACCGCCGCGGCATTGCGCGCACTGATGGCCGATTCGGCGATCCGCGAATCGCACCGGCTCGGCGATGTGCGCGTGCAGGACCCGTATTGCCTGCGCTGCCAGCCGCAGGTGATGGGGGCAGCGCTGGACATCATGCGGCAGGCCGCGCGCACGCTGGAAATCGAAGCCAACGGCGTGTCCGATAATCCGTTGGTGTTCAGCGACACCGGCGAGGCGCTGTCGGGCGGCAACTTCCATGCCGAGCCGGTGGCCTTTGCCGCCGACATGCTGGCGATGGCGGTGTGCGAGATCGGCTCGATCAGCGAACGCCGCACCGCGATGCTGGTCGATCCGGCCTTGTCCGGTCTGCCGGCGTTTCTCACCCCGCGCCCGGGTTTGAACTCCGGCTTCATGATTCCGCAGGTCACCGCCGCGGCCCTGGTGTCGGAGAACAAGCAGCGCGCCTACCCGGCCAGCGTGGATTCGATTCCAACCTCCGCCAACCAGGAAGATCATGTGTCGATGGCCGCGCACGGTGCGCGCCGTCTGCTGGTCATGGCGGAAAACGCCGCGCACGTGATCGGCATCGAGCTGCTGGCGGCGGTGCAAGGCTGCGACTTCCATGCGCCGCTGCGCTCCAGTGACGCACTGGAAGCGGCACGCGCATTGCTGCGGGCGCAGGTGCCCACGTTGCAGGACGATCGCTACTTCCACCCGGACATGCTGGCCGCCAGCGCACTGGTGCGGTCGGGCGCCCTGGCCGGGGCGGTGGCGATTGCGTTGCCGGGTGTGGAGCCGCAGGCATGATGCGGCGCGTTGCAGCTCGCCTGTGCAGCATTCCGCTGCCATGCGATGCAGCCACGCGCGCATGCGCAGGATCTGCGGGCACTGCGTTTGCCTGCTGCGTCCAGCGCGAAGCCGGCCTGCGTGCCACTGATTGCTGCCACCGGCCGCACTCGCTCGCCGCTGCGCGCATCACCGGAGCGCAACGATGAGTGCCCTGCCCGACTGGCTGGAGATCCACCGCGGCAACGCCCCCTTGCTGATCAGTTTCCCGCACACCGGAACCGAGTTACCCGATCTGGTTGCCAGCCAGTTCGCCTCGCCGTGGCTGGCGCGCCGCGATGCAGACTGGTGGGTGCATCAGCTCTACGATTTTGCGCAGTCGCTGGGCGCCACCACGGTGCGCACCACGATCAGCCGCTCGGTGATCGACGTCAATCGCGACCCCAGCGGCGTTTCATTGTATCCGGGCCAGAACACCACCGGCCTGTGTCCGCTGACCACCTTCGACAATCAACCGCTCTATGCCGAAGGCCAGGCGCCGGATCAGGCACAGATCGATCTGCGCCGCACCCGCTGGTTCGACCCGTACCACGCCGCGCTGGCCGACGAGATTGCGCGCCTGCGCCAGCAGCACGCAAGCATCGTGGTGTACGACGCGCATTCGATTCGCTCCTTCATCCCGCACCTGTTCGACGGCGAACTGCCGCAGTTCAACATCGGCAGCAACGACGACCGCAGCTGCGACCCGGCGCTGGCCGACGCGGTGGAGCAACTGTGCCGCAGCAGCGGCTCCAGTACGGTACGCAACGGGCGTTTCAAGGGCGGCTGGATCACCCGCCATTACGGGCAACCCGACCAAGGCGTGCACGCCCTGCAGATGGAGCTGGCCTGCCGCGGCTACATGCGCGAACCCGACACCATCACCCCGGACAACTGGCCCACTCCGTGGCAGCCGGTGCATGCCGCTGCCCTGCGCGCGGTGTTGCGGCACGTGCTGCTGGCCTGTCTGGCATTCGCCAACGCACCCCGAACCGACACCACGCCGCACGCGGCCCACCGTTGATTGCAAGGAACCCGGTATGACCCGTCACGATGCTACCCGCGTCATCCGCGCTGCCACCGGCACCACGCTCACCGCCAGGAGCTGGCTCACCGAAGCGCCGCTGCGCATGCTGATGAACAACCTGGACCCGGACGTGGCCGAGCGCCCGCAGGAACTGGTGGTATACGGCGGCATCGGCCGCGCCGCGCGCGACTGGGAATCCTTCGATGCGATCGTGGCTGCGCTCACGCGACTGGAAGATGATCAAACCCTGCTGGTGCAATCGGGCAAACCGGTCGGCGTGTTCCGCACCCACGCCGATGCGCCGCGCGTGCTGATCGCCAACTCCAATCTGGTACCGCGCTGGGCCAATTGGGACCACTTCAACGCGCTGGATCAAAAAGGCCTGGCGATGTACGGGCAGATGACCGCCGGCAGCTGGATCTACATCGGCGCGCAGGGCATCGTGCAAGGCACCTACGAAACCTTCGTGGAAATGGGCCGCCAGCACTACGGCGGCAGCCTGGCCGGCAAGTGGCTGTTCACCGGCGGGCTGGGCGGCATGGGCGGCGCGCAACCGCTGGCTGCGGTGATGGCCGGCGCGTCCTGCCTGGCCGTGGAATGCCGCCGTTCTAGCATCGACATGCGCTTGCGCACCGGATACCTGGACACCTGGACCGACTCGCTGGACGAAGCGCTGCGCCTGATCGAGCAATCGTGCACCGCGAAGACGCCGCTGTCGGTCGGCCTGCTCGGCAATGTCGCCGACGTCCTGGACGAACTGCTGCTGCGCGGGATCAAGCCGGACCTGCTGACCGACCAGACCTCCGCACACGACCCGGTCAACGGCTACCTGCCGCAAGGCTGGAGCGTGGAAGCGTGGGACGCGAAGCGCGTGAGCGCACCGAAGGAGGTGGAAGCCGCCGCGCGCGAGACGATGGCCAACCACATCCGCGCCATGCTCACCTTCCACGCGCTCGGCGTACCCACCGTGGATTACGGCAACAACCTGCGCCAGATGGCGCTAGAACAAGGGGTCGACGATGCATTCGACTTCCCCGGCTTCGTCCCCGCCTACATCCGCCCGCTGTTCTGTCGCGGCATCGGCCCGTTCCGCTGGGTCGCGCTGTCGGGCGACCCGGAAGACATCGCCAGGACCGATGCCAAGGTCAAGGAACTCATCCCCGACGATGCGCACCTGCATCGCTGGCTGGACATGGCGGCCGACAAGATCGCCTTCCAGGGCTTGCCTGCGCGCATCTGCTGGGTCGGGCTGGGCGACCGCCATCGGCTGGGCCTGGCCTTCAATGCGATGGTGCGCAGTGGCGAGCTCAAGGCGCCGGTGGTGATCGGCCGCGACCATCTGGATTCGGGCAGCGTGGCCTCGCCCAACCGCGAAACCGAAGCGATGACCGACGGCTCCGATGCCGTGTCCGACTGGCCCTTGCTCAATGCCCTGCTCAACACTGCCAGCGGCGCCACCTGGGTGTCGCTGCACCATGGCGGCGGCGTCGGCATGGGCTTTTCGCAGCATGCCGGCATGGTCATCGTCTGCGACGGCAGCGAGTCAGCCGACAAGCGCCTGGAGCGCGTGCTCTGGAACGACCCCGCCACCGGCGTGATGCGGCACGCCGACGCCGGTTATGCGATTGCCCGGGATTGCGCAGACGCAAAGGGACTGGATTTGCCGGGGATTACCGGCAAAAGAGGTCAATGAGATCTGCGATCGTTCGATAGCCACTGATTGTCAGCGGCCGGGCATGGGCCGCCGCCCTTGCCGCAGCGGAGCTTAGGGCCGCTCCGGCGTCGAGTGCCCCTCGCCCCCCCCGCGGGCGGGGCTGGACGCGCTCCGCATGGGCAACGCCGACCTCACGCCTGGCCACCGCATCACACCCCCGACGATTGCCCTCAAGAACGCCGCTGCCTGGCCGACAAGGTATGCAACGTTTCGAGGAATCTCCATGGGCATCTTGATCTACCTGGTGCCTGCATTCGCACTCTGGGCCCTGATCGCCACGGCACTGGCATTCGTCCGCGGCCGCCAGTTGCGCGCCGAGTCTGGCCAGCTTGCCAGCACCCAGGACAGTCTTGGCCGCTATCAGGCGGCGCTGTCTCAGCTGAAGGCGCGTGCGGCAGCCAGCGCACTGGAGCTGGAATCGCTGCAACGCAGCTACGCTGTGCTCAAGCAATCGCTGGACCAGCAGGAGCAGAATGCAGCCGAGCAGCAGGACGCCGCGGCCACCGAGGTGATCCCGCTGGTGATGGTGCAGCGGCTGGATATCGCCAACGAGATCGGCACCCTGTTTGCGCATGTCGCCCGCGTGGCACGCAGCCTGCGTCGCTACAGCGCCTACAGCCGCGGCCATAGCGCGCCGGAGCCAAGCACCGCGCGCTACGACCTGCACTGGCTGGCGGACTGCCTGCACAGCTTCGATCAGATCGGCCACGCGCTGGTACGCGGCAATGTGGCCGCCTTGATCACCGCCTGCCAGGATCTGCTGTCGATGTACGACCATTATTTGAAGGACGGCTCCGGCTACAACAGCCGTGACACCTTCCAGCGCCTGAGCAGCGATGTACCGCTCTCCGAAGCCACCGATGCCATCCGCTCTATCATCGTCAAGGCGACGCTGGCGCAGGATATGCGCGATGCGGTGCGGGACGATGCGGTGGCGGCGAACGTTGGGTGAATCGGGAATCGGGAATCGGGAATCGGGAATCGGGAATCGTAAGAGCGTACGGCCTGATGCATTCCGATGTGGCGTTATGTCTATCCACGAGGATGGCGTATCGAGCGAATCAAGCGTTTTAGCCCCTTGATTTCCTGCAAGAAAGCGCACCGCTTGCGGTGCGCTTTCTTTGTTTGCGGCCGACGAGTGATACAGACGAACGTGGCTGCGGGCAGCCATGCGCCTGATCACGCCATATATGCATCGGCGCATTCCGATTTCAGACACCGGCCGCGCGGCTCGGCAGCCACGTAGCCGTGTCATCGCCGGCCTACCAGCTATCTTCGATCGCCCGCAGCATCATGGCGCCTGCTGCGGTAGCGCGTAGGCCACCAACGCATCGCCTGCCGGGGTTTCCATGAAGTGATGCCCGCCGGCCATGATGACCAGATATTCGCGGCCACCGTATTCGTACACCATCGGGTTGGCCTGGCCGCCGGCTGGCAACTTGGCATGCCACAGCTCCTTGCCGGTGGCCAGATCGATGGCGCGGATCAGGTCGTCGGTGGCGGCGGCGATGAAGATCAAACCACCCGCCGTCACCACCGCGCCGCCGTTGTTGGGCGTACCGATCTCGATCGGCAGGCCGGAGCGGATGCCGAACGGGCCATTGCCGCGCGCACTGCCGAACGGGCGGTCCCACAGCGTCTTGCCGCTGGCCAGATCGATGGCACGGATGCCGCCGTACGGCGGTTCCTTGCACAGTAATTTGGTGAACGGCAGCCGCCAACCGGCATTGACGTTGATCGCATACGGCGTGCCTGCCTGCGGGTCGCCCGCGCCTTCTGCGCCACCGGCATCGCCACGGACCTCGTCGCGCGGTGCCCAGCCCAGCGTGTCGGCCTTGGCGCGCGGCACCAGCAGGTTGTAATTGGGCATGTCGTTGTAGTTGGCCACGATCACGCCGCGCCGCGGATCGACCGCCACGCTGCCCCAATCCGAACCGCCGTTATATCCGGGGTATTCGATCGAATGGCGCTCCGCTTCCGGTGGCGTATAGATGCCCTTGTAGCTGGCGGTGCGGAACTGGATGCGACAAACCAGCTGGTCGATCGGGGTCATGCCCCACATGTCGCGCTCGGTCAGATCCGGCTTGCGCAGCGTGTGATACAGCGAAAACGGCTGGGTCTTGGCGCGCATCTGCGGCTCCACGCCGCCGCCCGGCACCGCACGTTCTTGCACGCCCACCAGCGGCTTGCCGGTGCGCCGGTCCAGCACATACAACTCGCCCTGCTTGCTCGGCAGCAAGACTGCCGGCACGTTGACGCCGTCCTTGGGGAAATCGATCAGGCTCGGTTGCGAGCCCAGGTCGTAATCCCAGGCATCGATGTGGGTGGTCTGGAAATTCCACACCGGTTTGCCCGTGGTCACATCCAGCGCCACCAGCGAGGTCGCGTAGCGATTCTCCTGTGGCGTGCGCGAGCTGCTCCAGTAATCGGCGGTGGAATTGCCCATCGGCAGATAGACATAACCCAACTGCTCATCGGCTGCGGCGGTGGTCCACATATTGGGTGTGCCACGCGTCCAGCTCTGGCCCGGAGGCGGTGCAATGTTCCAGTCCGGATGCGTCATGTCCCAGGCCCAACGCAACTTGCCGGTCACTGCGTCGAACCCCTCGATCACACCGGACGGCTCGTAACGCTTCTGCCCGTCGAGCACCTGATGGCCGGTGACCACCACGCCGCGCACGATGGCCGGTGGCGAGTTGATCGACACATAGCCCGGCGGCGTCTGCCCCATGCCGACGGTGATATCGACCTGCCCATTGCTGCCGAAGTCCGGGCATGGCGTTCCGCTGCGTGCATCCAGCGCGATCAAGCGGCCGTCCAGCGTGCCTTCGATCACGCGCGTGCGGCACAGCGCTGCCGGCGACGTTGCCGTTGCGGCTGCAGTGTTGGCGGCTGCCGGCACTTCGTAATACGACACCCCACGGCATGCCGCCGTGTACGGAATCGCCTCGTCCTTGACCTTGGGATCGTAGCGCCAGCGCTGCTTGCCGCTGGCGGCATCCAGCGCGATCACCTGGTTGCGCGCGGTGCACAGGTACAGGCTGTCGCCCACCTTCAGCGGCGTGGTCTCCGCGCCCCAGCGCTTGCTCGGCAGATCGCCGGTATGGAATACCCACGCCTGCTGCAACTGCGCCACATTGTCGCGATTGATCTGCTGCAGCGGCGAGTAACGTTGCCCGGCCTGGCTACGTCCGTAGGCAGCCCAGTCGCCGTCGGCAGGTGCATTCGCCGGCTGTGCGCCAGATACCGCACCCGGGGCGGATGCAGTGCGACTGAGCAGACCACCCACCGTGCCGGCCGCCTGCGCCAGCGCGCCATCGGCTTCGGTGACGCCGTGCGGCACGAAGGCCAGCACGAAGGCGACCACAAACACTGCCGCCAACGCGCCCGCTACGCTGCGCGAGACCGCGCGCGACACCGGGCGTTGCAATTTCGGGAGTAGCAGCGCAAGCACGAATGCCAGGCCGACGATCAAACCCAGGCGCGGCACCCAGCGCCAGTAATCGCTGCCCGATTCCCACCATGTCCACAGCAGCGAACCCACCACCACCGCAGCAAACCACCATGCGCCCGCATTGCGGCCCCGCACCAGCAAGACGCCGGCAATCACCATTGCCGCACCGGCCGGCAGGTAATACCAGGAGCCACCCAGCGCAGCCAACCACACGCCACCGGCCAGCAGTACTGCACCCAGCACGGCAATCACACCCCCCAATATCGCCAGCGCCCAATGGCCGCGACCGGAAGGACGATCCAGAATCGTCATCAGTTGTTCCTCTTCGACTCAGCGGCAACGCAACGCCGCCGCACCGCCAACCACCTTCGGCGCGTGCGGGTGAAAGAACCGCCTTTTTCGCGGCAATCGGTCGAGGACACTGCGTTGCAGATGTCATGGCCTGCAACAATGACGGGCATAAAAAACGCCGGCTTCCGCCGGCGTTTTCGGTCAGCTGCAGCAATGCCGCTGCTCGATCAACCGATCATTCTTCGGTTGCCGGCGGCACTACGGTGACCTGCGCAGCCGCCTCTTCCACCGTATCGTCCACTTCATCCAGCGATGCATCCAGGCGTTCGACCGCCTGCAGCTTTTCGCCCTTGGACAGCCGGATCAGCGTCACGCCCTGGGTGTTGCGGCCCACGCGCGAGATTTCCGAACCGCGTGTGCGCACCAGCGTGCCGCCATCGGAAATCAGCAACACTTCGTCGGTGGCGCCCAGCAGCACTGCACGCACCAGCTTGCCGTTGCGTTCGGTGGTCTGGATGCCGATCACGCCCTGGGTGCCACGCCCCTTGCGCGGATATTCGGCCAGCGGGGTGCGCTTGCCGTAGCCGTTCTCGGTGGCGGTCAGGATGTAGGCCACATTGCCATCGTCGGCGACCTCGATCACGGCAGGCTCGCCGCCATCGGCGGCTTCCACCACGTCATCGACCTCGTCGCCTTCGATCTCCTCTTCGACACCGCCGGCACGCTCGGCCACGATCAGGCTGACCACTTCCTCGCCCTTGGTCAGGCGGATACCGCGCACACCGGTGGCGGTACGGCCCATCGAACGCACGGTGGATTCGCCAAAGCGCACGGTCTTGCCATTGGAGGCGAACAGCAACACGTCGCGGTCGCCATCGGTCAAGGCCACGCCGACCAGCGCATCGCCTTCATCCAGATTGATCGCGATCTTGCCGCGCGCCAGACGGAAGGCGAATTCGCTCAGCGGCGTCTTCTTGACCGTACCGTTGCGGGTAGCAAAGAACACATAGCGGTTGTCGGCGTATTCGCGCACCGGCAGCACCGCCTGCACGCGCTCGCCGGATTCCAGCGGAATCCAGTTGATGATCGGGCGGCCACGCGCATTGGAGCCGGCTTCCGGCAGCTGATGCACCGGCAGCCAGAACACCTTGCCGCTGCTGGTAAAGGTCAGCAGCGTGTCGTGCGTATTAACCAGCCACAGCTGGTCGATGAAATCTTCTTCCTTGGTCGCTGCGGCGGACCGGCCACGGCCGCCACGGCGCTGCGCACGATAGGCGCTCACCGGCTGGCGCTTGGCATAGCCGGCATGCGACAGCGTCACCACTACGTCTTCCGGCGCGATCAGATCGAGGATGTCCAGATCTTCTTCGCTGTGACGGATTTCGGTGCGGCGTTCGTCGCCATATTCTTCGCGGATATTGATCAGCTCGTCGCGGATCACCTGCAGCAGCACATCCGGGTTTTCCAGGATGCGGATCAGGCCTTCGATGACGCCGAGCAACTGCTTGTACTCGTCGGTCAGCTTTTCCTGTTCCAGGCCGGTCAGGCGATGCAGACGCATTTCCAGGATCTGCGAAGCCTGCACTTCACTGAGCTGATAAAAGCCCTTGATCAGGCCCACGCCCGGCGGCAGATCTTCCGGCTTGGACGCTTCGGCACCGGCTGCGCCCAGCAGCGCGCCCACCAGACCCGGTTGCCAGGTCTTGGCCAGCATGCGCTCGCGCGCTTCCTGCGGGTTGGCCGAGGTCTTGATCAACTCGATCATTTCATCGATGTTGGCCAACGCAACGGTCAGGCCTTCTAGCACGTGCGCACGTGCACGCGCCTTGCGCAACTCAAAGATGGTGCGGCGGGTGACGACCTCGCGGCGGTGGCGGATGAACGCCTCCAGCATCTGCTTGAGGTTCATCAACTGCGGGCGGCCGTCGATCAGCGCCACCATGTTGATGCCGAACACCGACTCCATCTGGGTCTGCTGGTAAAGGTTGTTGAGCACAACCTCGGCCGACTCGCCGCGCTTGATCTCGATGTAGATGCGCATGCCGTCCTTGTCGGACTCATCGCGCAGCTCGCTGATGCCTTCGAGCTTCTTTTCCTTGACCAGCTCGGCGATCTTCTCGATCAACCGCGCCTTGTTCACCTGGTACGGGATCTCGGTGACGACGATCGCCTCGCGGCCGTTGTCGGCCACTTCCACATCGGCCTTGGCACGAATGCGCACGCGGCCACGGCCGGTGCGATAACCGGCGGCGATGCCGGCGGTGCCGTTGATGATGCCGGCGGTGGGGAAATCCGGGCCCGGGATGTATTCCATCAGGCCTTCGACATCCAGCTCCGGGGTGTCGATCAGCGCGATGCAGGCGTTGATCGCCTCGGTCAGGTTATGCGGCGGGATGTTGGTGGCCATGCCCACCGCGATACCGGCCGAACCGTTGACCAGCAGGCTCGGGAACCGGGTCGGCATGACCGTCGGTTCCAGTTCCTTTTCGTCGTAATTGGGCTGGAAATCGACGGTTTCCTTGTCGATGTCCGCCATCAGCTCATGCGCCAGCCGCGACATGCGCGACTCGGTGTAACGCATCGCCGCAGCAGAGTCGCCGTCGACCGAACCGAAGTTACCCTGGCCGTCCACCATCATGTAGCGCAGCGAAAACGGCTGCGCCATGCGTACCAGCGTGTCGTACACCGACTGGTCGCCGTGCGGGTGGTACTTACCGATGACGTCGCCGACGATACGCGCCGACTTGAAGTAGGCCTTGTTGCTATGGGCGCCCAGCTCGTGCATCGCGAACAACACGCGACGGTGCACAGGCTTGAGGCCATCACGGGCATCGGGGAGTGCACGGCCCACGATCACGCTCATCGCGTAATCGAGATAGCTCTTGCGCATCTCGTCTTCCAGATTGACCTGGATGATTTCCTTGGCGGTTTCTGCCATTCGGGTTCCGTAAGTGAGGTGGCGGGCGAGCCGGAAAGCCGCGTCGGGGGCGCCTTAGTCACAGGCTGCCGACCCCACGCTCCCGCCGATCGATTCAAGCCCCGGATTGTACCACGAAGGGGCAGCCCGATGCCTCCGGTTTACCAGCCAGAAACAAGCACTTGCAGGACTTTGCCGGACGTTTGCGGCGCGGGTGCGCCGCGCCGGGCTCAGGCGCCGAAGGCTGCCTGCATCCGCGCCAGGTCCGGCTGCACGATCACTCCGCGCTCGGTGACGATGGCATCGATCAGGCTGCCGGGGGTGACATCAAACACCGGGTTCCAGGCATGGATGCCGTCGGCCACCGTGCGCACCCCGCCCACACCGAACAATTCGCCCGGGTCGCGCTGCTCGATCTCGATCTGGTCGCCACTGGCGGTGGCCATGTCCACGGTCGACGATGGCGCCACCACCATGAACTTGACCCCGTGGTGGCGCGCGGCAATGGCCAGCTGATAGGTGCCGATCTTGTTGGCGGTATCGCCATTGGCGCAGATGCGATCGGCGCCGACGATCACCCACTGCACCAGGCCGGACTTCATCAGATGCGAGGCCGCCGAATCGGCGATGAGGGTGGCGTCGATGCCGTCCTGCTGCAGCTCCCACACGGTCAGGCGCGCGCCCTGCAGCCAGGGCCGGGTTTCGCCGGCAAATACCTTGGCGATGCGCTGCTGCGCCATGCCGGCGCGAATCACGCCCAGCGCCGTGCCGAAGCCGGCAGTGGCCAGCGAGCCGGTATTGCAGTGGGTCAGCACGCCGCTGCCGGGGGCGATCAGGTCGGCGCCGAGCGCACCCATATGGCGGTTGGCGGCCAGATCCTCATCCGCAATCGCCTGCGCCTCGCGCGCGATCACCTCGCGCCAGTCCGCGCCGGCCGCGCCCAACACCCGGCGCATGCGCATCAGCGCCCAGGCCAGGTTGACCGCGGTCGGGCGTGCCGCATTGAGCCGCAGCAGCGCCGGTTCGAGCTTCTGCAGCGCGGCGCTGCCGTCATCGGCGTCGATGTCGCGCGCGGCCAGCACCACGCCCCACCCGGCCGCAATGCCGATCGCCGGCGCACCGCGCACGGCCAGCGAATGGATCGCTTCGGCCACCGCGTCGCTGGTGTCGCAACGCACATGCTCCACCACGAAGGGCAGCTTGCGTTGGTCGAGCAATTCCAGGGCATCGCCGGTCCACAGTAGCGGCCGGATGTGGTCGTAGCGGGCGTAATCGATATGGGCGCTGTCGTTCATGCGTCCATTGTAAGGCGCAGGGGCGGTGCAGTCAGTGGAGGCGTCGCCCAGATCGCAGGCCGTGCGCAGCAATGTATCGGGCGCAACCGCCCGGTTGGTCGAGATCGCGGTGCCCTCACCCCAGACGGTTGGCTGGCGGTCTTGCCGAAAACGAAATGCCGCGCGCGCAGCTTGCCGTTGCTGATCGAAAACCCTGCGCACCGACCAACTTGACTGGTGCTTGCCTGCCCACCGTCGCGGGACCCTTGGCGGCATGGATGCCGCCACGAAGCTACATGGACGTACTTGCAGCGTCTCCTGCGATGGTGGGCGGGCAAGGGCCCTGCAGCAAAGGTGCAGATGATCCGCTCTGCGCCTGGTCTGTCCGTAGCGAGCCATGACGTACTTGCAGCGTATCCCGCGACGGTCGGCGTACAAGGGCCCGGCAGCCAGACCACAGGGCAGCCGCCGCGTGGCGAAGACCTAAATCCTCCAGCCAGCACTAGACCGATACGTAGTCGCGCAGCAGTCCTGATAACCGCTCAGTCGACGATGAACTCGGCGCGGCAACCGTCGTTCACCCAGACACCGTCGCGGCTCCAGCCCCAGGTCTGGCCTTCCACGCAGGGCGTCCTGGACATCTGCCGGCCCAGCCGTACCGCACGCTCCACCGACACCCCGCAGGTGCGGCGCGCGCTCTTCTTGGATTCGCAGGTGACCATGCGCGGCACCGTCACGAAGCCGGAACCGTCTTCGGCACCCACTTCGAACTCGCCATCGCACCCACGCGACACCCATATCTCGTTACGGCGAACGCCCCAGGTACGGCCTTCCTTGCACGGCCACATCGAACGCTGCCGCAGCAGCCGCACCGGCGCGCCACGCAACACCACCGGGCACGCCACCTTGCCGCCATTGGAATCGCAGCGCACCACACGGCGCATCACCGTTGCGGTCTGCACGCGGGACGACGCGAATTCGGCGCGGCAGCCCTGTTCGACCCACACGCCATCGTCTTCGACGTCCCATTCGCTGCCGCGGATACAGCTGGTCTCGGAGAGCTGGCGCACCAGCTGAACACCATTGGCAATGTTCATCGCGCAATGCACGCGTGCCATGTCCTTGGACTCGCAGCGCACCACACCAGCCGCACGCTCGGAGGCGCGCGCATCGGCGAGCATCAGCAGCGGCAGGCACCACAAACCGCATAAGCTGATCAGCCACTTCATGCCAACAATCCTCACCCCGAAACGATCTACGTCGCGCCCCCGTGGACGTGAAGATGAGAGCATCATCGATGTGAAGATAGCAATACGGCGCAGGTGACAGCGGCATGGCAGAAGCGGTGCACGCGCACTGTCGCGCGATACGCGCGGAGCGGTGTCGTTTACGGATCCGCCACGTTTGTCATGCGCCGCGCCGGTCTGGTGCGCAGCAAGCTGCGGCAAAGCATCTGCGTCCGGGAACGCCCTGGCGGTCCAGCGCGAGGCCCGCCGCGCCAAGGCTCAGGCGCGCAAACTCGGACGCCAGCACGTCGGCAATCTGCGTGGTGCGATCCAGCGCGACGCCGGCCGCCCCGCGTCTTCAGGCACGCGCGAACTCGAAGGCCAGCACGTCGGCGATCTGCGCGGTGCCGCGCAAGGCCATCAGCAAACGGTCCACGCCCACCGCCACTCCCGCGCAGTCCGGCAACTGCGACAACACCGCAAGCAGCTCCTCGTCCAGCGGCAGCTGCGGCAAACCGCGCGCCGCGCGCCGCGCGTTGTCGCGCAGGAAACGCGCGCGCTGCTCCTGCGGGTCGTTCAACTCGTGGTAGCCGTTGGCGACCTCGTAGGCGCCCAGATACAGCTCGAACCGTTCGGCCACCGGCGGGTTGTCGTGGCGGATCCGCGCCAGCGCGCATTGGCTGGCCGGCCAGTCGTGCACCACGGTGAGCGTGTCGCCGGAAAACCCCGGCTGCAGGCGATGGGTCATCAGCAGGTCCAGCCAGTCATCGCGCGTGAGCCCCTGCGGGTCAATGGCGATGTCGTGCAGCGGCGCACGCAACGCCTCTTCCGGCGCCAGCAGCGGGTCGATGCCCAGCCGCTGCACGAACAGCTCGCGGTAGCTGAGCACCTGCACCGCAGCCGAGCGCCCGACCAACGCAAGTGCCCGCTGCACCAGCGCAACGGTTTCCTGCGCCAGCGCGCGGTCGTCCCAGCCCACCCGGTACCACTCGAGCATGCTGAATTCCGGGTTGTGCCGGCCGCCGGCCTCGCCATTGCGAAACACACGCCCCAGCTCGTAGCAATCGCCCAGGCCGGCGGCGAGCAGGCGCTTGAGCGGGTATTCCGGCGAGGTGCGCAACCAGCGCACGGGCGGGCCGGCATCCACGTGCCCGCTGAAGCGGGTGCTGAAACTCTCGATGTTCGGCTCGGTATTGCCTGCCTGCGAAAGCACCGGCGTTTCCACTTCCAGCACGCCGCGCTCGGCAAAAAACGCACGAATCGCCGCGTTGAGCTGCGCGCGCAGTTGCAGCGCAGCCAAATCCAGTCGCGCTGCCGTCACGGCTGCTGCCCGTGTTCGCCCAGGAAGGCCAGCAGCCGTGCTTCGTCCCAGATCTCCACGCCCAGCGATTGCGCCTTGTCGAGCTTGGAGCCGGCTTCTTCGCCGGCCACCAGGAACGCAGTCTTCTTGG
>NZ_JSZE01000072.1 GCF_000802365.1 Xanthomonas cannabis pv. cannabis | reverse complement strand
GCGCAAGAAGTTCCTGACCGAAAGCGACCGTAAGCGCGCTGGCCGTTCCGGCTAAGCACTGACGACCACTGTCGTGAGCAACACGCCCTACAGCCCGGATGCGCGCGCGCATCCGGGCCTCCACGCGATCGCCTTGCTGGAGGCGGTCAAGGGCACGCTTGCGTTGCTGGCGGCGACGGGCCTGGAAATTCTGGGCCCGCTTCCGTTGCAGCATGCGGTCAGTACGCTGATCCGCCGTTTCAATCTGGACCCCGACCACGGCGCACTGCCGTCGTTGCTCAAGACCATCAACCCCGATGCCGTACACCTGGCTGCCGCGGCCATGCTGGCCTATGGCCTGCTGCATGTGGTCGAAGCGTGGGGCCTGTGGCGTGCCCGGGCCTGGGCCTCGGTGCTGGGCTGCCTGTCGGCCGCCATCTATCTGCCTTTCGATATCTACGCCATCGTCCGCCATCCCGGCTGGACCGCCTGGGCCGTGCTGGCGATCAATCTGATCGTGGTCGGCGTATTGGCGCGCGATCTGGTTCGGCGTCGGCGCCACTGACCCGCCCTGCCCGTCTGCGGGCACGTCTTATCCGTTGTCACCCCGACGCAGCGCCGTTAGCCTGCGGACAGTTCCCGGGGAAGACCATCCATGCGATCCACCGTCCTGTCCTTTGCGCTGTCGCTGGCCTTGTGCAGCTGCGCGCATGCCGATGACCCGGCACGTCCGGCAACCGCAGCCGCTCCGTCTACCACTACGCTCGATCTGGTCGATGCCGATGTCGCCGGCCTGCAGGCCCGCATGCGCGATGGCGGCACCACCAGCCTGGCGCTGACGCGCAGCTATCTGCAGCGGATCGCCAGCATCGACCGCGCCGGCCCGCAGCTCAACGCCGTGATCGAACTCAATCCGCAGGCCGAAGCCGCTGCGCGCACGCTGGATACAGAGCGCCGCGCCGGCCGCGTGCGCGGGCCGCTGCATGGCATTCCGGTGCTGCTCAAGGACAACATCGACGCGCTGCCCATGGTCAACAGTGCCGGCTCGCTGGCCCTGGCCGGATTCCGCCCGACACGCGACGCCTTTCTGGTGCAGCGCCTGCGGGCCGCCGGCGCGGTGATCCTGGGCAAGACCAACCTGAGCGAGTGGGCCAACTTCCGCTCCACCCAGTCCAGTTCCGGCTGGAGCGCCCGCGGCGGGCTGACCCGCAATCCGTATGCGCTGGACCGTAACCCGTGCGGCTCCAGCGCCGGCACCGGCGCGGCGATCGCCGCCAGCCTGGCCACGCTCGGCATCGGCACCGAAACCGATGGCAGCATCACCTGCCCGGCCGCGGTCAATGGCCTGGTCGGACTCAAGCCGACCGTTGGCCTGGTCAGCCGCGACGGCATCATTCCAATCTCGTCCAGCCAGGACACTGCCGGGCCGATGACGCGCAGCGTGGCCGACGCGGCCGCGCTGCTGCAGGCCATCGCCGCCCCAGATCCGCAGGACCCGGCCACGCGCACTGCGCCGTCGTTCACTCCAGATTATCTCGCCCACCTCAAACCCGACGGCCTGCGCGGCGCGCGCCTGGGACTGCTGCGCAATCCACTGCGGGAGGATCCCGCGATCGCCGCCGCATTGGATCGCGCCGTACAGGCCTTGCGCGCGGCAGGTGCCACAGTGGTTGAGACTGCCCTGGTCACGGACGGCAAGTGGGATGCTGCTGAGCAAATGGTCTTACTGGTCGAATTCAAGGCCGGCTTGAATGCCTACCTGCGCAGCCATGCCGCGCCGGTCAAGGATCTGGACGCCCTGATTGCCTTCAATCGCGCCAATGCGCAGCGCGAAATGCCTTACTTTGGCCAGGAGTTGTTCGAGCAGGCGCAGGCGGCGCCGGGCCTGGAGGACCCGGGCTATCTGCGCGCGCGTGCCAGCGCCAGACGGCTCGCCGGCGAACAAGGCATCGACGCGGCCTTGAAGGCCGACCACCTGGATGCGTTGATCGTGCCGACCACTGGCGCCGCCTGGGTCACCACGCTCGGCAAGGGCGACACCTTCCCCGGTGCCGGCTACGGCGCCGCGGCAGTGGCCGGGTATCCAAGCCTGAGCGTGCCGATGGGGCAGACCCAAGGCTTGCCGCTCGGACTGCTGTTCATGGGCACTGCCTGGAGCGAGCGACGCCTGATCGAACTGGCCTATGCCTACGAGCAACGCAGCCGCGCGCGGTTCGTGCCCGGCTACGCGCCGAGCGCACCGCCGGCGACACCGGGCGCATCGCAACCGAAGACGGCCGACTGACCGCACCGCAAGGCAATGCGGCAGCGGTACGGGCATCAACGTCGTGAGACAGCCCCACCCGGCTGTCGCGCTGTTTGCCGCCCAGGCAGCTGTGCACCGTCGTCCGTCCGATGCGCAGCATGGCGAACCGCTTGACCGCCAACGCACACCTACGCGAC
This sequence comes from Xanthomonas cannabis pv. cannabis, assembly GCF_000802365.1. Lineage (GTDB taxonomy): Bacteria > Pseudomonadota > Gammaproteobacteria > Xanthomonadales > Xanthomonadaceae > Xanthomonas > Xanthomonas cannabis. Next base: position 14,811 of record NZ_JSZE01000072.1, on the reverse strand, counting down.
AGGCATGTCTGCCGGCAACGCTAGATCGATGCTGCAGGCTCGCCGTCTTCCGCACCTGGCGAACGCACGCTCTCCGGCGAGATCGGTTCTGCGGCACGCGACACCGGCTTTTCCTGCGCCGCAATTTCGGCGCGGATCCTGGGCAGCGCATAGGCGTGCTCGCGGGTCAGGAAATCGATCATGCGTTCGCGCACCAGGCAGCGCAGATCGAACGCATCGCCGGAATTGCGCGCGCTTACCAGCAATCGCACCTGGATGGTGTTGTCGCTGGTATCGGTGATCTGGGTAACGCAGACGCGGCCATCCCACAGCGGCTCGCTGTGACAGATGCGTTCCAGTTCAGAGCGCACCGCCGCGATCGGCGTGCGGTAATCCAGCCACAGGAACGCGGTACCGAGCAGGTCCGCACTGGCGCGCGTCCAGTTCTGGAACGGGTTTTCGATGAACCAGGTCAGCGGCACCACCATGCGCCGCTCATCCCAGATCCGCACCACCACATACGAGCTGCCGATCTCTTCGATACGGCCCCACTCGCCTTCGACGATCACCACATCGTCCAGACGGATCGGCTGGGTCAGCGCGATCTGCAATCCGGCGATCAGGTTGCCGAACACCGGCTTGGCCGCAATACCGGCCACCAGCCCGATGATGCCGGCCGAGGCCAGCAAGGTCTTGCCGATCTGGCGTACTTGCTCAAAGCCCAGCAGCACCACCGAAATGCCGAGCAGGATCACCGTGCCCATCACGACACGGCTCAGCACCCGCGTCTGGGTCTGGATGCGTCGGGCAGTGAGGTTATCGGAGACTTCGATCGGATTGCTGCGCAGGATCGCCGCCTCGCCGGCAGCGACCGCACGCACCAGCAACCACGTTACGCAGCCGACGATGCCCACGTGCAACAGGCTCTGCAACGCAATCAGTGCCTTGCCTTCCAGCGGAATGGCTTCTGTGGCGATCCGCAAAAACAACAGCGGCAGGATGAACGCCGCCGGCAGCGTGATCACGCGGATGATGCGCGCACGGCGGTAGTCGCGGCCCTGCATGCGGCGAAACAGCCACAGCATTAGCGACCAGGTGACGACGCCGGCCAGCAGCGCGGCGCCAAGCGGAATTGCGTATTCGCGGATGACGTTCCAATCGGCAGTCAAACCGTTCCTCCTGTGGGGGGGAGAGAGGGATGGCTGCCAGAGCATGCCGCAAGCGGCATGAGCGTCACGTCATGCGCACACGCCGCTCATGCGCCCAGCGGTTGCGACGCCACCTGTTGCTGCTTGCGCACGATTGCCATCGCTATTTCCAGCGACTGTTCGTAGTTCAGGCGCGGATCCACGCTGGAGCGGTACGCGCGCTCCAGATCGCGCTCGGTCAACTCGCGCGCGCCACCGGTGCACTCGGTGACATCTTCGCCGGTGAGTTCCAGATGCACGCCCCCCAGCCGCGTGCCGGCTGCCGCATGCAGGTCGAACGAGGTCTCCACCTCGCTGCGGATATTGTCGAAACGCCGGGTCTTGTAGCCATTTCCGGTGCTCTCGGTATTGCCGTGCATCGCATCGCACACCCACAGCACGCGGCGCCCGTCACGCTTGACCGCGTCCAGCAGCGGCGGCAGTTTTTCGGCAATCTGTGCAGCACCCATGCGATGGATGAAGCTCAGACGTCCCGGCTCGTCTTCGGGGTTGAGCACATCGATCAGGCGCAGCAGCTGGTCCGGCTGTACCGACGGCCCCACCTTGATCGCGATCGGATTGCGCACGCCGCGCAGGTACTCCACGTGCGCGCCATCCAGCGCCGCGGTGCGCATGCCGATCCACGGGTAGTGCGTGCTGAGGTTGAACCAGCCCCACTGGCGCGGCACCTGCCGCGTCAGGCCTTCTTCGTACGGCAGCAGCAGCGCTTCGTGCGAGGTGTAGAAGTCGATGCGATTGAGGTTGTACACCTCCGAGCCGGACAAGGTCTCCATGAAGCGCACCGCATCGCCGATCGAAGCCACCATCTTCTGGTAGTCCGCCGCCAGCGGCGAATAGCCCACCCAGTCCAGATTCCAGTACTCGGGGTGGTGCAGGTCGGCGAAGCCGCCGTCGATCAAGGCGCGCACGAAATTCATCGTCATCGCCGAACGCGAATGCGCGGTGATCATGCGGCGCGGATCGGGCACACGCGCCGCCTCGGTGAAGGCAGGCGCATTGATCACATCGCCGCGATAGCTCGGCAAGGTCACACCATCACGGGTTTCGGTATCGGCCGAGCGCGGCTTGGCGTATTGCCCGGCAAAGCGGCCCACCCGTACCACCGGCAGGCGCAGGCCGTGCACCAGCACCAGACTCATCTGCAGCAGCACCTTGAGACGATTGGAAATGGTGCCCGATTCGCAATCGCTGAAGTTTTCCGCACAGTCGCCGCCCTGCAGCAGGAAGCGCTTGCCCTCCTGGGCTTCGGCCAGCTGGCGCTTGAGCGCAAAGATCTCCCATGAGGTCACTAGCGGCGGCAGCTGTCCCAACTCGTCCATGGCGGCCTGCAACGCGCCCTGGTCCGGATACACCGGCAGCTGCAGCGCAGGTTTGCCACGCCAGCTACCGGGCGCCCACGACGAGGCAGCGGTATCGGAAACGGAAGTTGGGGCGGAAAGATTCATGACGAGGCTCCTGGACAGCCCGTGATGGTGGCAGAGCCGGGCGCGTCAGGCAAAGCAGCGATGCGAAGTCCACTGCCAGCATCGGGGCGCGGTCACCATCAGAACCTGCACCGCTACGGCGGACGCGAGTGAACGGCAGGCAAAGCGCCGATAATGGGTACGACTTCCAACCTACGCCAGCGCCGCTCGCGAGCAGTAGGTTGAGGGGTTACACATCGCTGGCCAATCCTGCAGCCGCCATGCCCCCGGGCTGCTTTCCGCTGCCATCGCCGCCATCCTGCTGTCCTCCGTCTCAGTCTCGGCCGCCGCCATCGCCGCCGAATCTGCCGCCCCGCAGATCACCGAGCCGGAAACCGTCTGTGCGAAAGCGCGGCGCAACCACGGGCTACCGCGTTCAGGTCAGCGGCAGGCTTCCGCCGCCAGGCTCCGGCCGCCATCGCCATCCATTCAGCCGCACACCACGCGTCAGTGGTGAACTGAGCTACGTCGTGCCTTGAAGCCGGCATACAGCGCCCAGAGTGCAAGCGAGACAAACCAGACCATGCTCCACATCGGCATGCTCAGGCCCAGAAAACGCCAATCGATGTTGCCGCAGTCACCAGTGCCGGTCAGCACGGTACGGAACACTTCAAAGGGCCCCATCGTCTCGCTCAGGAAGCTCAGCGGCGGACCGCATGACGACATCATGTCCTTGGGCCGGATCTGCACCCAGACATGCCGCGCCGCGATGCCCATGCCCACGCCTGCCGCGATGAAGCTCAACACCCCGTAGACCTTGCGCGCCCCAGCGCGCCGCGGCCCGTGCAACGCGCCCAGCAGGAAGAACACGGCCAGGGCGGCAAACGCGATGCGCTGGAAGATACACAGCGGGCACGGTTCGAGCCCAAGGTGCAACTGCACATAGATCGCATAGGCCAGCAGTCCTGCACACGCAAGAAAGCCCAACAGAAACTGCGCCCGAAAACCCCAACGAAATGGATTCATCGTTACTGCTTGCCTAGGATCGAGCCCCGATTATCAGTCATCGCCGCCGCCGTGACCACGCACGCCTCCACGTGCCCGTCGCATGCCGCGAAGAATGCCGCAGGCCAGCCTGACGACTCAGTCTGCATCCGGCCACTGCACTCTGGTGATCGACGGCACGCACCCGAACGCGCCCGCAGCCCATGCACGGAGCAGGGCAATACCCTCGCGCAGCATCCTAAACGCGCTCACGGACACCTGCCGCACATGCCGAGTACATGCCAAACAAAAAGCCCGGCATCAGCCGGGCTTTTCGAGAATCCTGCAAAGTGCGATCCGATTACTCGGCCACTTCCTCTGCCACGACCGGACGGTCGACCAGCTCGACGTACGCCATCGGCGCATTGTCACCGGCGCGGAAGCCGGCCTTCAGGATGCGTAGGTAGCCGCCGGGACGGGTCGCGTAACGCGGGCCCAGTTCGACGAACAGCTTGCCCACTGCTTCCTTGTCGCGCAGGCGGGCAAACGCCAGACGACGGTTGGCAACGCCATCGACCTTGCCGATGGTGATCAGCGGCTCGGCGACGCGACGCAGTTCCTTGGCCTTCGGCAAGGTGGTCTTGATCAGCTCGTGCTTGAACAGCGAGGCGGCCATATTGCGGAACATGGCTTCGCGGTGCGCGCTGGTACGGTTGAACTTACGGCCGGATTTCTGGTGACGCATGAGTGTGGTTTCCTAAGGAATATTGAGACTGCTGAGTGACGTTGTCGCCGTCCTGGCGTTGTTGAATGGACTGCGGTTGGTCCGAGCCGGCCGTCCTTGAACCGGATGTCATCGCAGGCTTTAACCCGTCGATGTAGAAAAACGAACATGGGCGCCCGAAGACGCCCATGCCTTGATGCATTAACCAAGCATGCCGTGCTGGGCGACGCCGGCCGGCGGCCAGTTCTCCAGCTTCATGCCCAGCGCAAGGCCGCGCTGTGCCAGCACTTCCTTGATTTCGGTGAGCGACTTCTTGCCCAGATTCGGGGTCTTGAGCAGTTCCACTTCGGTCTTCTGGATCAGATCGCCGATGTAGTAGATGCTCTCGGCCTTGAGGCAGTTGGCCGAACGCACGGTCAGCTCGAGGTCGTCGATCGGGCGCAGCAGCACCGGATCCACGCCGCTGGCAGCCGGCTTGGCCGCACCGCGATCGCGGTGGGTGAAATCGCCGAACACCGACAGCTGATCGCTGAGGATGTCGGCGGCTGTGCGCACGGCTTCCTCGGCATCGATCGTGCCGTTGGTTTCGATATCGATGACCAGCTTGTCGAGGTCGGTACGCTGTTCGACGCGTGCAGCTTCCACGGCGTAAGCAACGCGACGCACCGGCGAGAACGACGCATCCAGCATCAGGCGACCGATGGTACGGGTCTCCTCGTCCGGACGACGACGCGCAGCAGCCGGCTGGTAGCCAAACCCACGCTCGATCTTCAGGCGCATGTTCAGTGCGGTGTCTTTGGTCAGGTGGCAGATCACGTGGTCGCCGTTGATGATCTCAACGTTGTGATCGGTCCTGATGTCGGCCGCAGTGACCGTGCCCGGACCCTGCTTGGACAACGACAGCGTGGCGCTATCGCCACTGTGCATACGAATGGCCACATCCTTCAGGTTCAGCAGGACGTCAAGCACGTCTTCCTGCAAACCTTCGACCGTGGTGTACTCGTGCAGCACGCCGTCGATCTCGACCTCGGTGATCGCAAAACCGGGGATCGACGACAACAACACACGACGCAGGGCATTGCCCAGCGTGTGCCCGTAACCGCGCTCCAAGGGTTCGATCACGACCTTGGCACGGTTGTCGGTAAGACGTTCGATCTGCGGACCACGGGGGCGCAGAACCTGGTTGGCGGTAACCGTCATGTTGCGGGGTCTCCTGCGAACCTCCGGCAATGCCGGAGGCTCTCCAATGTGAATTACTTCGAATACAACTCGACGATCAGCGCTTCGTTGATATCCGAAGGCAGGTCAGCGCGATCCGGCACGGCCTTGAACACGCCGCTGAACTTCTTCGAATCGACTTCAACCCACGACGGCGTCATGTCGTGCTGCTCAGCCACGGTCAGGGCTTCCTGCACGCGGAGCTGCTTCTGTGCCTTTTCCGACAGCGTGATCGCATCGCCAGCCTTGATCTGGTACGAGGCCAGATTCACCGACTTGCCATTGACCAGCACGCCACGGTGCGACACCAGCTGGCGCGCGGCCGGACGGGTGACGGCAAAGCCCATGCGGTAGCACACGTTGTCCAGGCGGGTTTCCAGCAACTGCAGCAGGTTCTCGCCGGTGTTGCCCTTCTTGGTCGAGGCCTTCTTGTAGTAGTTGCGGAACTGACGTTCCAGCAGACCGTAGATCCGCTTGACCTTCTGCTTTTCACGCAGCTGGGTGGCGTAGTCGGAGAGCTTGCCCTTGCGAGCCGCGCCGTGCTGGCCGGGCTTCTGCTCAAGCTTGCACTTGGAGTCCAGCGCACGCGCCGGGCTCTTGAGGGAAAGGTCGGCGCCTTCGCGGCGGGCGAGTTTACAGGTAGGACCGATATAACGAGCCATTTCTTATCGCTCCCTTTAGACGCGACGCTTCTTCGGCGGACGGCACCCGTTGTGCGGGATTGGCGTCACGTCGATGATGTTGGTGATCTTGTAGCCCACGTTGTTCAACGAACGCACGGCCGACTCACGGCCCGGACCCGGACCCTTGATACGCACTTCCAGCGACTTCACGCCGTAATCGAGCGCAGCGCGGCCAGCCTTTTCGGCGGCAACCTGAGCAGCGAACGGGGTCGACTTGCGCGAACCACGGAAACCGGCGCCGCCGGACGTAGCCCACGACAGTGCATTGCCCTGGCGATCGGTGATGGTGACGATGGTGTTGTTAAACGAAGCGTGGACGTGCGCAACGCCGTCAGTGATGACGCGCTTGATCTTCTTCTTCGTTTTCTTTTCTGCTGGCTTGGCCATGATCTATCCCTTACTTCCTGATCGCCTTGCGCGGACCCTTACGGGTGCGGGCGTTGGTACGGGTGCGCTGACCACGCAGCGGGAGACCACGGCGATGACGCAGACCGCGATAGCAGCCCAGGTCCATCAGTCGCTTGATCGCGATACCGATTTCGCGGCGCAGGTCGCCTTCGACGACATACTTGCCGACTTCGGCGCGCAGGCGCTCGATTTCGGGTTCGGACAGATCACGAATCTTCGTGGTCGAGGTAACGCCTGCGGATTCGCAGAGCTTCTTCGAACGGGTACGGCCAATGCCGTAGATGCTTTGCAACCCGACCCAGACGTGCTTCTGGGCTGGCAGGTTGACGCCTGCAATACGCGCCATGACGCGATTCTCCAACTGAGTGATGGCCCGACAGCGCCCAGGCGCCATCCGGCAGGATGGATCAAAAGTGAACTCGGAATTATAGCAAGGCCTCGGATTGCTTTGAAGCCCGTGGAACCAAAGGTTCCATGGACCCGGCGTGGGGAGTGTGCCCTCGCTCCGGCGCCGGACGGTGTTGATCCAGAAAACCTCTCCGAATCGCCTGTGCTACTCCCGCACAGGACCACCCCGTCACACCCGCGCGCGAGACGTCGCGCGAGCCGCCCTTCTGATCGGAAGATCGTGGCCCGGGAACCAGGCCGTCTTCACGTAATGAAGATTTAGTGTACCACTTAACCGCGCGCCAGACCGCCGCGCGAGCCGCCCTTGAGGTTGGCCTTCTTCAGCAAGCTCTCATACTGATGCGACATCAGGTGCGCCTGGATCTGGGCAATGAAGTCCATCACCACCACCACCGCAATCAGCAACGAGGTACCGCCGAAATGGAACGAAGTGCCGAGCTGCGTACGCATGATTTCCGGCAGCAGGCAGACGATCACCAGGTACAACGAGCCGGCTGCGGTCAGGCGCGTCAGCACGCCATCCACATAATCGGCCGTCGCCTTGCCCGGACGGATGCCCGGAATCAACGCGCCCGACTTCTTGAGGTTGTCGGCAGTTTCCTGCGAATTGAACACCAGCGCAGTGTAGAAGAATGCAAAACCAATGATCAGCGCCGCAAACACCAGCATGTGCACCGGCTCGCCAGGACCCAGCGCGTTGGCGATCTTCTGCAGCCACGAGCCAACACCGCTACCCGACGCCGCCTGGCCAGACCACATCGACAGCGTGGCCGGGAATGCCAGGATGCTGGATGCGAAGATCGGCGGGATCACGCCAGCCATGTTGAGCTTCAACGGCAGGAACGAGGTCTGGTTCATGTACGCATTGCGACCGCCCTGGCGGCGCGCGTAGTTGACCGTGATCCGCCGCTGCCCGCGCTCGACGAACACCACGAACAGCGTAAACGCCAGGATGGTGATGACGATCAACAGCAGCGAGATGAAACTCAGATTGCCTTCGCGGAACGCCTCAACCGTCTGGATCGCGGCAGACGGAAGGCCCGCCACGATGCCCGCGAAGATGATCAGCGATACGCCGTTACCGATGCCGCGCTCGGTCACCTGCTCGCCAACCCACATCAGAAAGATGGTACCGGCGGTCAACGCGATCACCGCGGTAAGCACGAAACCCATGCCCGGCGCATACACCACCGGAGCGCCACCCGGCGCGGTCTGATTCTGCAGCGCCAGCGCGATGCTGCCACCCTGCACCACTGCCAGCAGCACCGCACCGATACGCGAATACTGGGTGATCTTGCGTCGGCCGGACTCACCTTCTTTCTGCATCGCCTTGAGCGCGGGAAAGATGTGCGTGGCCAACTGGATCACGATCGATGCCGAGATATACGGCATCACATTCAACGCAAAAATACTGAAACGGTGCAGGGCGCCGCCCGAGAACATGTTGAACATGTCCACGATGCCGCCGCCCTGCGCCTGCATCAACGAAAGCATGGCATCGGGATTCACGCCCGGCACCGGCACATAGCAGCCGATGCGATAGACGATCAATGCCCCGAGGACGAACAGCAGCCGCTGGCGAAGTTCCGTGAACTTGCCGAGCCCGCCACCGAGGTTACCAATGCCAGCCTGCGCCATCTGCCGATTACTCCTCTACGCTGCCGCCGGCAGCTTCGATTGCTGCCTTGGCGCCTGCGGTTGCCGCAACGCCCTTCAGCACGAACTTCTTGCTCAGCTCGCCCTTCAGCACGATCTTCGCCTTCTTGGCGCGGCTCGGGACCAGATTGGCCGCACGCAGCGCTGCAAAATCGACATCACCGGCTTCCAGCTTGTCCAGCTGATACGACAGCACTTCAGCCGTGTCGCGCGCCATCTTGGAGCGGAAACCGATCTTCGGCAGACGGCGCTGCATCGGGGTCTGGCCGCCTTCGAAGCCGGCCTTGATCTTGCCGCCACCCTTACGAGCGAACGAACCCTTGTGACCGCGACCAGCGGTCTTGCCGAGGCCGGAACCAATACCACGACCGACGCGGGTACGCTCGGTACGTGCGCCATCGGCGGGCTTGAGGTCATTAAGACGCAGAGTCATGGGATTACTCCTCAACCTTGACGAGGTAGTGAACCGTATTGATCAGGCCGCGCACCTGCGGGCTGTCCTTCAGTTCACGCACATCGTTGAGCTTATTCAGGCCCAATGCACGCACCGACAGGCGGTGACGCGACTGGGTTCCACGCAGGCCACGCACCAGGCGCACCTTCACGGTCTTGTTGGTGTCCTTAGCCATGGTTGAGCTCCTCCACCTTCTTGCCGCGCTTGGCCGCAACGCGTGCCGGCGACTGCACTTCCGACAGACCCTTCAGGGTTGCACGGACCAGGTTGATCGGATTACGCGAACCAACAGCCTTGGCCAGCACGTTCTTGACGCCAACCGCTTCCAGCACTGCGCGCATGGCGCCGCCTGCGATGACGCCCGTACCTTCCGAAGCCGGCTGCATGTACACGCGTGCTGCACCATGGCCCGACTTGACGGCATGCCACAGGGTGCCGTTGTTCAGATCGACAGTGGCCAGGTTCTTGCGTGCCTGCTCCATCGACTTCTGGATGGCAACCGGCACTTCGCGCGCCTTGCCATAACCGAAACCGACCTTGCCCAGACCATCGCCGACCACGGTCAGCGCGGTGAAGGTGAACTGGCGGCCGCCCTTGACCGTCTTGCTGACGCGGTTGACCGCGACCAGCTTTTCGATCATGCCATCGTCGACTTTCTCTTCGCGGTTACGGTCGCGATCACGACCCCGCGGTGCACGTTCTTCTGCCATCTTGATTCCTTGATTGATTGAGTATGTACGGCTCGAAGCCGCTTATGGTTGTGGAGTCACGCAGTGTTCCCGATGCCGCTGCAAAAGAACGGGTCGGTCCGGCATCTCCCTGCCGGCGGTATCGCGGATGTGGTCGATGACCACATCCGCAGCAGTACTTAGAACTGCAGGCCGCCTTCGCGCGCCGCGTCGGCGAGCGCCTTGATGCGGCCATGATAGCGATAGCCCGAGCGGTCGAAGGCGACCTTCTCGATGCCAGCAGCCTTGGCACGCTCGGCGATCAGCTTGCCGACCTTGACGGCCGCATCGCTGTTCTTGCCGTTCTTCAGGCCGTCCTTGACGTCGGCCTGCAGGGTGTTCGCAGCAGCGATCACCTTGGAGCCGTCGGCAGTGAAAACCTGCGCGTACAGGTGCTGACCGGTGCGCAGCACCGACAGACGGGCGACGCCCAGCTCACGGATGTGTGCACGGGTCGATTTGGCACGACGCAGGCGGGCAATATTCTTGTTGATGCTCATGATATGTGTCCTACGGAAGCTGAAGGAAGAGCGCGTTCCTGTCAAAAGTCCGCACATGGATGTGCGGGCTCTTGCGAGGGACTCGCCATTAAGCCTTCTTGGCTTCCTTGCGAATGATGACTTCACCGGCGTACTTCACACCCTTGCCCTTATAGGGCTCCGGCGGACGGAAACCGCGGATCTTGGCGGCGACTTCGCCAACGCGCTGCTTGTCGGCGCCCTGGACCACGATCTCGGTCTGGGTCGGGGTCGACAGCGTGATGCCTTCCGGCGCCACGAACACCAACGGGTGCGAGAAGCCGAGCGCCAGGCTCAGATCCTTGCCCTGCATGGCGGCACGGTAACCGACGCCGACCAGCTCGAGCTTGCGCTCGAAGCCTTCGGACACACCCTTGACCATATTGGCCAGAATGGCGCGCACGGTGCCGGTGATGGCGATCTGCGACGGATCATTGGCCGACAGCGTGGCGACGTCGCCATCGATGGCGATTTCCACACCCACCGGCTTGGGCAGGGTCAGGGTGCCCTTCGGGCCCTTGACGCTGACCAGCTCAGGCTGGACGTTGAGCTCAACACCCTTCGGAAGGGACACAGGCTTCTTGGCTACACGGGACATGTTCGATTCCTTCCCTTAGGCCACGAAGCACAGGACTTCACCACCAACGCCGGCTTCGCGAGCCTGCGCATCGGTCATGATGCCCTTCGACGTGGAGATGATGGCGATACCCAGGCCACCCAGGACCTTGGGCAGCTCGGTCTTGCCGCGGTACTGGCGCAGACCCGAGCGCGAGAAACGCTTCAAGGTCTCGATGACCGGGCGGCCTTCGAAATACTTCAGCACGATTTCCAGCTCCGACTTGTTGTTTTCGGTGGCCGTAACGCGCAGGTCGGTGATGTAACCCTCGTCCTTCAGGACCTGGGCGATCGCAACCTTGATCTTGGACGACGGCAATTTCACCGTCTGCTTACCAACCGCGGCCGCATTCTTGATGCGAACCAGCAGGTCGGCGATGGGATCAGTCATGCTCATATGAGTACCTTTGAGTGCACCGATATCCGCTTTCGCGAAAATCTTGTGTTTTCCTGGGGACGGGCCAGGACCCTTGACGCCACGTCAAACCCGCACGGGCAAGACAGAAGCGGAAGTATACGACAAAAGAGCCCGACTTGCGTCGGACTCCCTTGTTGAACAGAACAATCCTGCTCAAACCGGCCGCGAGCGGCCGGGCTGCTGTTACCAGCTTGCCTTGCGCAGGCCCGGAACGTCGCCGTTCATCGTGGCCTTGCGCAGCATGTTACGACCCAGGCCGAACTTGCGGTAGACACCGCGCGGACGACCCGACAGCTCGCAACGGTTGCGGTGGCGGCTTGGCGACGAATCGCGCGGCAGCTTCTGCAACTTGGTTGACGCATCGATCTTCTCTTCGTAGGACGCATCCTGGCTGGAGAGGATCTTCTTCAGCGCATCACGCTTGCCGGCGAACTTCTTGGCCAGCTTTGCGCGCTTGATGTCGCGGTGGATCATGGAGGTCTTTGCCATTTCGGATGTCCTCTATGGTCAGTTACGGAACGGGAACTTGAACGCTGCCAGCAGCGCCTTCGCTTCCGCATCCGTCTTGGCGGTGGTGGTGATGGCGATATCCATACCGCGGATCGCGTCGACGGCGTCGAAGTCGATTTCCGGGAAGATGATCTGTTCCTTCACACCCATGTTGAAATTGCCACGACCGTCGAAGGAACGACCGGACACACCACGGAAGTCGCGCACGCGCGGCAACGAGATGTTGATCAGGCGATCCAGGAACTCGTACATCTTGGCGCGACGCAAGGTGGTCTTGCAGCCGATCGGCCAACCGTCACGAATCTTGAACGATGCGACCGAAACGCGCGACTTGGTGACCACCGGCTTCTGGCCGGAGATCTTGGACATGTCGGCGACCGCATTTTCCAGAATCTTCTTGTTGGTAGCCGCCTCGCCCACGCCCATGTTGAGCGTGACCTTGACCAGCTTCGGCACTTCCATCGGATTGGTGTAGCCGAATTCCTTCATCAGGGCCGGCACCACGTTTTCCTTGTAAAACTTTTCGAGACGAGTGTTCATGATCTCATTCCTCAGGCGTCGAGCGCCTCACCGCTGGAGCGGAACACACGCAGTTTGCGTCCATCCTCCAGGACCTTGAAGCCAACGCGCTCGCCCTTGCCCGTTGCCGGGTTGACGATATTGACGTTGGAGATATGGATCGACGCTTCACGCTCGACCACGCCGCCGGCGACACCCGCCTGCGGGTTCGGCTTGGTGTGGCGCTTGATGACGTTGGCGTTGGAGACGATCACGCGATCGCCGTCCACACGCACCACTTCACCCTGCTTACCCTTGTCCTTGCCGGTGTTGATGACGACCTGGTCGCCCTTCTTGATACGGTTAGCCATGTGTATGTCCTCCGCTCACAGCACTTCGGGGGCGAGCGAGACGATCTTCATGAACTTCTCGGAACGCAGCTCGCGCGTCACCGGCCCGAAGATGCGGGTCCCGATCGGCTCCTGCTTGTTGTTCAACAGCACAGCGGCATTGCCATCGAAGCGGATCAGCGAACCGTCGGGACGGCGCACACCCTTGCGGGTACGCACCACGACGGCGTCGTAGACTTCGCCCTTCTTGACCTTGCCACGCGGAATGGCGTCCTTGACGGTCACCTTGATGATGTCACCGATATGTGCGTAGCGGCGCTTTGAGCCGCCCAGCACCTTGATGCACATCACTTCCTTGGCACCCGAATTGTCGGCGACATCGAGGTAGCTCTGCATCTGGATCATGATTCAGATCTCCCTTATTCGGCCGAACGGGTGACGATTTCCACCACCCGCCAGTTCTTGGTCTTGGACATTGGCGCAATTTCGGTCACGCGCACGACATCGCCTTCATTGCAGGCATTGTCGGCATCGTGTGCGTGCAGCTTGGTCGAGCGCTTGATGTACTTACCGTACAGAGCATGCTTGACCTGGCGCTCCACCAACACGGTGACCGTCTTGTCCATCTTGTTGCTGACGACACGGCCTTCGACCGTGCGCAGCGTTTGCTTTTCGTTATTGTCGCTCATCGCGGCCGTCCTTACTTGGTGCTGCCGAGCAGGTGCTTGACGCGAGCAATCTCGCGGCGCACCCGGCGGGTTTCGTGGGTCTTCGGCAGCTGGCCGGTGACCTGCTGCATACGGAGCGAGAACTGCTCCTTACGCAGGTCGGTCAGGTGGGCCTTCAGTTCGTCAGCCGACTTTTCGCGGAGTTGTTTGATATCCATCAGCGCACCGTCCGGGTCACGAAAGTGGTCGTCACCGAGAGCTTGGCAGCGGCAAGGCGGAATGCCTCACGTGCGGTCTCTTCGGGAATCCCCTCGATTTCATAGATCATGCGGCCCGGCTGAATCTGCGCGACCCAGTACTCCACGTTGCCCTTACCGGAGCCCATGCGGACTTCGATCGGCTTCTTGGTGATCGGCTTGTCGGGGAACACACGGATCCACATCTTGCCGCCCTTCTTGACATGGCGGCTGATCGTGCGGCGTGCTGCTTCAATCTGGCGCGCGGTCAGCTGACCGTGCGCCGTGGCCTTGAGGCCATATTCGCCGAAGCTGACGGCGTTTCCGCTCCATGCCAGGCCGTCATTGCGGCCCTTGTGCATCTTGCGATATTTGGTTCGCTTGGGTTGCAACATTGCCGTTACCTCGCTTCACGAGCCGGGCGCGACGGGCGGTCACCACGGTCGCCGCGATCGTTACGATCGTTGCGCGGGCTGTCGTCCTGCTTTTCCTGGCCAACCTGGGAGAAGTCGAAAACCTCGCCCTTATAGATCCAGACCTTGATACCGATGATGCCGTACGTCGTGGACGCCTCGGCAAAACCGTAATCAATGTCGGCACGTAGCGTGTGCAGCGGCACGCGACCTTCGCGGTACCACTCCGAACGGGCGATTTCTGCACCGTTGAGGCGGCCAGCCACGTTGACCTTGATGCCCAGGGCACTCAAGCGCATCGCGTTACCGACCGAGCGCTTCATTGCGCGGCGGAACATGATGCGACGCTCAAGCTGCTGCGCGATCGACTCGGCGACCAGCTGCGCATCCAGCTCCGGCTTGCGCACTTCGGTGACGTTGATGTGCGCCGGAACGCCCATCAGTTCGCTCACTTCCTTACGCAGCTTTTCAATATCCTCACCACGCTTGCCGATCACCACGCCCGGACGGGCGGTGTGAATGGTGACGCGGGCGGTTTTGGCAGGGCGCTCGATCAAGATCTTGCTGACACCTGCCTGCGCGAGCTTCTTGCGCAGCATTTCACGCACTTTCAGGTCGGCTGCCAGGTAACCGGCGAAGTCGCCCTTGTTTGCGTACCACTTGGAGTTCCAGTCTTTGGAGATACCAAGACGGATTCCAGTCGGATGAACTTTATGACCCATGGTCTTTTCC
>NZ_JSZE01000071.1 GCF_000802365.1 Xanthomonas cannabis pv. cannabis | reverse complement strand
GCCGAAGTTGTCGTATTCCTGATACACGCGCCAATCGATGCCGGCGGCCTGCAGCCGCTGCGCATACGTGGTCCAGCCCATCGCCGCGTAACCGGGCTTGTCGCGCGCCATGTCGGCAGTCCAGTTGCCATCGTCGGCGTTGTCGGCCACCTGTGCGCGCAGGTCGCCCACGCTCAGGCCGCTGGTGCCGGTGAACAGGTACATGCGGTTGGGATTGGTCGGCCCATGCATCGAGCAGAAATAGCCATCGCAAATGGTGAAGGCGTCGGCCAGCGCGTGGTAGTACGGGATGTCCTGACGCTGGAAATACCCCATCGTCAGCTCGCCCTTGTACGGCACCCAGGTGTCGTATTCGGCCCAGCGTGCCGGGTCCTGCCCGTGGCCGGCTTTCCAGGAGTGATCCAGGCTCTTGATCAGCGGCGCGCAGGTGGTTTGCGAATCGAATGCGAACGGCAACAGGCGCCGTCCATCGGCCGCGGGCTGGCTCCAGACCGGGTTGCCGTCGCGCAGTTGCAACGCATGCGGGTCGCCGAATCCGCGCACGCCGCGCAGTGCGCCGAAATAATGATCGAACGAGCGATTTTCCTGCATCAGGATCACCACATGCTCGATGTCGCGCAACGTGCCGGTGCGCGAATTGGCCGGCAGCGCCAGCGCGCGCCCGATCGACGAAGGCAGCGCCCCGGCCGCAGTGAGTGCAGCAACCCGCTTGAGGAAATCGCGGCGCGAAGCAGATGACGTCATGACCAAGTTCCTAGCAAAGCCCACGCAATGCAGCGCGCGATGCGGCTGCAGCGCACGTGTATAGCGGGCGAGCACGACAGTTTTGCGACAGCCACCGTCATCAATGTTTCATGAGCCGTTGACACCCTGCGTCGCGAAACGCCGGTGTTGCACCGCGCGTCCGCCCTCAGCCGTGCTCGAACAGGATTCCCCCATGACTTCCGCTCGTCGTTTTGATGTCACTCCGCTGGCGCTCGCCCTGGCCGCGCTGCTTCCCGTCATGGCGCAGGCCGCCGACCCGGTGACCAGCGTGGCCGACGCACCGGCAACACCGGCCGATGCCACAGGCAATGCAACGCAGCTGGACGCCATCAACGTGGTCTCGCAGGGCAGCACGCGGCAGGTGCAGCGCATCAGCCGCCAGGACATCGAACAACTCACACCGGGCAGCAGCGCCTTCAAGGCCGTCGAAAAACTGCCCGGCGTGCAGTTCCAGTCCGCCGACCCGTTCGGCACCTACGAGTGGTCCACGCAGGTGACCCTGCACGGCTTCGATCAGAGCCGCCTGGGCTACACGCTCGACGGCATCCCGCTGGGCAACATGAGTTACGGCGTCACCAACGGCCTGCACATCACCCGCGCCATCATTTCGGAAAACCTTGGCTCGGTGGAAATCGCGCAAGGCGCCGGCGCGCTCGGCACCGCCTCCAATACCAATCTCGGCGGCACCATGCAGTTCTATTCGGCCGATCCGCAGACCACGCCCGGCGCGCGGTTGGTGCAGACGGTGGGCAGCGACGCGACACGCCGCACCTTCGTGCGCGCCGACACCGGCGACCGCAACGGCTTGTCGGCGTACCTGTCCTACGCCAACGCCAGCACCGACAAGTGGAAGGGCTTCGGCGACCAGACCTCCGAACAGGCCAACCTCAAGACCGTGTACCAGTGGGGCGATGGCAACCGCCTGAGCCTGTTCGTGGATACCTCGCGGCGCAAGGAATACGACTACATGGATCTGTCGTTGACCAGCCAGCGCGCACTGGGCTGGGACTACGACTATCTGCAGCCGGACTGGGCCACCGCCGTGCAGATGGCGCGTGCGTATCAAAACACCGGCGCCACCAGCGGCGTGGCCAACGGTTACCCGCAATCGCTGGCCGGGCTGCCCAGCGATTACAGCTGGCTCGATGCCAGCTACTACGCCGGCGGCGGCCTGCGGCGCGACAATCTCGCCGGCCTGTCCGGCACCTTCGTGTTCGGTGGCGCAACGCTCGATGCCACCGGCTACTACCACGCCAATCGTGGCGAAGGGCAATGGGTGACGCCGTACGTGGCCACCTCGGCGCAGGTTCCGGTGTCGATGCGTACCACCGACTATGGTCTGGATCGTTTTGGCGGCACCAGCGCCTTGAAGTGGTCGTGGGGCAATCACGATCTGGAAGTCGGTGCATGGGCGGAAAACGCGCGCACCACGCAGGGCCGCAATTACTTCGCGCTCGGCAACGAGGGCTATACCTCGCTGTACAACGTCCTTGAGGCACAGACCCCGTTCCGCCGCGATTTCCAGCAACGCTACACCACCCAGACCCGCATGCTGTACCTGCAGGACACCGTGCGCCTGCTCGATGACCGGCTGACGCTGAACTACGGCGCAAAGGCGCTGGACACCACCACACGCGCGCAATCGCTGGTGCCGACCACCGCACTGGCGCAGGGCCGCATCCGTGCCGAAGACAACTTCCTGCCGCAGGTGGGCGTGAACTACAAACTCGACGAGCGCCAGGACATCTACGCGTCCTACAGCAAGAACATCGCCGCCTTCGGTTTCACTCCGTTCGCCACCTCGCAGGCCGCCTTTGACCGCAGCCGCTCCACGCTGGAGCCGGAAGAGTCGCAAACCGTGCAGATGGGTTACCGCCTGCAGGACGAGCAGTTCCAGCTTTCGGCTGATGCCTACTTCACCAAGTTCTCCAACCGCCTGTTGACCACCTCGCCGTGCACCGCGGTGCAGACCTGCGCCTCGATCCTGAGCAATGTCGGTGCGCTACACAGCACCGGTGCGGATCTGGCACTGATGTGGCGCCCGGTCGAAGGCCTGAGCTGGTTGAACTCGCTGTCTTGGAACCGCTCGCGCTATCAGGACGATTACCTCAACAACGGCGTGGTCGCCACCTCCGGCAAGGACGTGGTCGGCATTCCGGCGCTGATGTTCTCCTCCAGCGCCAGCTACCAGCTCGGCAACCTGCGCCTGGACCTGGACGGCAAGTATGTCGACAAGCGCTACATCACCTTCCTCAACGACTCGCAGGTGCCGTCGTACTGGCTGTTCAATGCAGGCGCGCGCTACGACTTCGGCCGCGTCGGCCCGGTCGAGAATGTCGCGCTCGCCCTCAACATCACCAACCTCACCGACAAGCGCTACTTCGCCAGCACCGGCACCAACGGTTACGTCGCCTCCGATCCGGACGGCTATAACCAGACCATGGTGGTGGGTGCGCCACGGCAGTACTTCATGAGCCTGGATGTGAAGTTCTAAGTAGCGCTGCAGCGCCTGAAGCGCCCTCATCCAGCGCTACGCGCCACCTTCTCCCGCGCGCGGGAGAAGGCAGGCCGGAGGAGTCTTGACGCCTCAAGCCGGTCCGCAGCGCCCGTTCCCATAGCTTCACGCTTGCTCGGCTTATCCGTATCTCGCCTCACCTGCTTTCCGTCTTCCCTGCCCCTGCCGTTCTCGGCCTCATCTACTTTTTGCCTTCTCCGCTCTTCCTTTCTGCCTTCCCCGAGCGGTGGCCGGTCTTGCCCGGCGGCCCCCTCCTTGTCGACGTCCCTGCTTGCTGACTTCCCTGTCGCTCGACTCCCTTGTACCTCGACTTCTCTGTAGCTCGACTTCCCTGCCCTTCCCCCGCCTGCGGGGGAAGGTGCCCGAAGGGCGGATGGGGGCAACCGCCCGGCAACAGACGCATCCTGTCTGCCAACCCACCCATCACCACCACGTCCCGACCCGGACTGCGCCGGGACCATTGCTCTTGCACCGCCACATGCATCCGCCTGGCCCCCGCATATAATCGGCGGCTTATCTTTCACTCAGCAGGCCCCGCCAGATGGCGCAGACGATGAAGGCGCTGGTCAAGCGCGAAGCGAACAAAGGCATCTGGCTGGAACAGGTTCCCGTGCCGACGCCAGGCCCCAACGAGGTATTGATCAAGCTGGAAAAGACCGCCATTTGCGGTACCGATCTGCATATCTACCTGTGGGACGAGTGGAGCCAGCGCACCATCACTCCCGGCCTGACCATCGGCCATGAGTTCGTCGGCCGCGTGGCCGAGCTCGGTTCGGCGGTCACCGGTTACCAGGTGGGCCAGCGCGTCTCGGCCGAAGGCCACATCGTCTGCGGCCACTGCCGCAACTGCCGCGGCGGGCGCCCGCACCTGTGCCCCAACACGGTCGGCATCGGCGTCAACGTCAACGGCGCCTTCGCCGAATACATGGTGATGCCCGCGTCCAACCTGTGGCCGATTCCGGACCAGATCCCGTCCGAGCTGGCCGCGTTCTTCGACCCGTACGGCAATGCCGCGCATTGCGCGCTGGAATTCGATGTCATCGGCGAGGACGTGCTGATCACCGGTGCCGGCCCGATCGGCATCATTGCCGCCGGCATCTGCAAGCACATCGGTGCGCGCAACGTGGTGGTCACCGACGTCAACGACTTCCGCCTCAAGCTGGCCGCCGACATGGGCGCCACGCGCGTGGTCAACGTCTCCAAGACCTCGCTCAAGGACGTCATGGCCGACCTGCACATGGAAGGCTTCGACGTGGGCCTGGAAATGAGCGGCAACCCGCGCGCGTTCAACGACATGCTCGACTGCATGTACCACGGCGGCAAGATCGCCATGCTCGGCATCATGCCGCGCGGCGCCGGTTGCGACTGGGACAAGATCATCTTCAAGGGTCTCACCGTGCAGGGCATCTACGGCCGCAAGATGTACGAGACCTGGTACAAGATGACGCAGCTGGTGCTGTCGGGGTTTCCGCTGCACAAGGTGCTGACCCATCAGTTGCCGATCGACGATTTCCAGAAAGGCTTCGACCTGATGGAAGAAGGCAAGGCCGGCAAGGTTGTGTTGAGCTGGAATTGATTGGCTAATGGTGCAGATACGCAAAAGGCGCCGCGAGGCGCCTTTTGTATTTCGGTCTTCAGAAGTGCTTGAAAACGCAGCGAGTGGTCCTTGGGTGCAGGCGAGCGCTTCAAGACACGCGACGTCGGCGAGGCAGACAAAGCTCAGTCGGTCGAGTGCGCGGTGCCCTCACCGCCCGCGGGACACGCCGTTAACCCGTCCATAGCGGCTCGATGGCGGCATCCATGCTGCCAGCGGCGAGGACACCGCACCAGACAGTTGGCTGGTTACTTTATTGAAAAACAAAACAGCGCGTCAGACGGCTTGGTTGCTCGATTGAATAACGAAACACCGCTGCCGCCAGTTTGCTGGTTGCTTCATTGAAGAACGAACCCCGCATCAGACGGTTTACTGGTGCTTGTTGAAAAACTCTGCGCAACGACCATCTCCACTGGTCCTTGCCCGCCCACCGTCGCGGGACCCTTGGCGGCATGGATGCCGCCAAGGAGCTACATGGACGTACTTGCAGCGTGTCCCGCGATGGTGGGCGGGCAAGGGCCCTGCAGCCAAGACACAGATCAACCGCTCTAAGCGATCGATCCGCACGATGCAATCGCGCCAAAACAAAACAACCAAGATTTAAGGCAAAGCGTCGTTTAAACAGGCGGCGAAGAATCCGCGCGGCCGCTCTTGCCGTCTATCCCCTTCGCAGCCGACGCGTCAAAGCCGCTGCTTAGTCCATCGCCATCACGGCCAGGTGACTGTCGCCGTTGCCACCAGATGGTTCTGCGAATTCTGCCGGCCAAAACCGAATTCGGCCGCTTCGCTGGTGTCGTAATAGCCCACGGTCAGGCCCAGCGGACCGAAGGTCTTGCCCACGTTGACGCCGAAATCGTTGTAGTCGTGGTCCACCTTGCTGAGTGCGGCGGTGTAGATGCTGTGCCCGGCATGGGCGCCAATGGTGAAGTTGTGCGGCAATGCCCAATTGGCATCCAGCGCGTAGTAGTAGCCGTCCGTGTCGGTGCCGTACAGATCGTTGGTGTAGGCAAGGGTCAGGCTGTAGGTTTTCAGGAATGTGGTCTTGGTGATCAGCTCGGCGTAGTTGGACGCGCCCGCGCCCAGGTACTGATAGCGGTTCACCATCACATCCAGGTTGAAGTTGGCGCTCAGGTCGGTGTTGTAGCCGACGAAGCCGTCCACCTCCCAATTCGGATCACCCGCGCCGTAGTCGACATTCGAACCCCAGGTGCCGACGTAAAAGCCATACGGCAACTTGTAGGTCAGCCCGGCCTGGAACGCCGGGTCTTCGTTGGTCTGCGAGATACCGCGGAACAGGTAGTCGCTGGTCACCGCAAAGGTCCCGCTGAGTGGCGAGGCAGGCGCGTTTTCCTCCTGTGCCTGTGCCAGCGGCACGACAGACAACAACAGCAACGACAGACAACAGGCGAGCGGGGTCTGCTTCATGGGGCATCTCCTGGAGCGATGGGCGAGCGGATGGCGCGAAGCGAGCTGCACTGACTTCTTAGTCGAACTGTCATTGCAGCGCAACATGAAAGTTGCGCTCGCTGGATCCAGCGCACATCCTGCACAAGCCGATGACGCCGATCAGGCCTCCGTCTCATCGACCAGCAGAGCCGAATCTTGATGGGACGGGAGTGGAGATTGGGGATCGGGATTGGCCACAGCGAAGCGAATCCCTGCCCTGCCCCAATCCCCATCACCACTCCCCTATCTCACCCATCCCGATTCCCGGCTGGTACCAGCCGGCTAGGTCAGGCCGGAAACACGCCGTAGTGGCGCGCGGCCAGGCGTAGTTGCTGCCCTGGCTGAAAACTTCCGGCCGACGCCGGCAGCTCCACTTCCACCTCGTTGCCTGCCGGCTCCAGCGTCGCGCGCAGGCGCAGACGCGCGCCGCTGCGCTGCGACCAGGCCACCGTGGCCGGCCAGCCCGCCTCGTCGGGCACCAGATCTTCCGGGCGCACGTAGACCTCGACCGGACCTGCGGCCAGGGCCGCATTGGCCGCGGGCAGCGCATGCCCGGCCACCTGGATCTGCCCCTGCGCCAGCACCCCGGGAATGCGGTTCACCGCCCCCACAAACGAATACACAAACGGCGAGGCCGGCTTGTCGTAGATCATCGCCGGCGTGTCGAGCTGCTCGATGCGGCCGCGGTTGAGGATGGCCACGCGGTCGGCCAGTTCCAGCGCCTCTTCCTGATCGTGGGTCACGAACACCGTGGTCAGGCCGGTGCGCTCGTGCAGCTCCCGCAGCCAGCGCCGCAGGTCGCGACGCACCTGCGCATCCAGCGCGCCGAACGGTTCGTCCAGCAGCAGCACGCGCGGCTCGATCGCCAGCGCGCGCGCCAATGCCACGCGCTGCCGTTGGCCGCCGGAGAGCTGGGTGGGATAGCGCTGCTCCAGGCCCTGCAACTGCACCAGCGCCAACAGCTCTTCCACGCGTGCACGGATGCGCGCTTTGGCCCAGCGCTCGTTGCCACGCCGCACGCGCAGCCCGAAGGCGATGTTCTCGAACACGTCCATATGCTTGAACAGCGCATAGTGCTGAAACACGAAGCCGACCCGGCGCGATTGCACGCTCATGCGGGTGGCGTCCTCGTCGCCGAACAGCACCTGCCCGCCATCGGCATGCTCCAGCCCGGCCATGATCCGCAGCAAGGTGGTCTTGCCCGAACCTGAGGGACCGAGCAGGGCCAGCAACTCGCCCTGGCGCACGTCCAGGGTGATGTCGTCCAGCGCGGTGAAGGTGTCGAACTGCTTGCGCAGGCGGTGGATGCGGATGCCCATGGTCACCTCAGTGGCGGTGGTTGGCGGCCAGCGCATCGCCGTGCCGCCATTCCAGATATGTCTTCAACGCCAGCGTCAGCAGCGCGGTCAAGGCCAGCAGCGAGGCGCAGGCAAATGCAGCGCTGTAGGCGTATTCGTTATAGAGAATTTCCACGTGCAGCGGCAGCGTGTTGGTGCGCCCGCGAATATGCCCGGACACTACCGATACCGCACCGAACTCGCCCATCGCGCGCGCCGCGCACAACAGCACGCCATACAGCAGGCCCCAGCGGATATTGGGCAGGGTCACCCGCCAGAACATCTGCCAGCCGCTCGCGCCCAGGCTCAGTGCAGCCAGCTCTTCATCGCTGCCCTGCTGCTCCATCAGCGGCATCAGCTCGCGCGCGATGAACGGGAAAGTGACAAACGTCGTTGCCAACACGATACCCGGCAACGCGAACACGATCCGCGGCAGCTGGATCACAAATTCGCCCAGCGCCGGCAGCTGCACCCGCCACCCTTCGTCGATCAGCGGCCAGGCCCAGCCACTGCGCCCGAAGATCAGCACGAAGATCAGGCCTGCCACCACCGGCGACACCGAGAACGGCAGGTCGATCAGGCTGACCAGCAGGCGTTTGCCCCGGAACTGATGCTTGCTGATGGCCCATGCCGCAGCGACGCCAAAGACTAGGTTCAGCGGCAACACGATCGCAGTCACCATCAGCGTCAGCTTGATCGCCGACAACGCATCCGGGTCGACCACTGCGCGCAGGAAGGTATCCCAGCCGCCACGCAACGCCTCGGCGAACACCAGCACCAGCGGCAGCAGCAGGAAGGCCAGCAGGAAGGCCAACGCGCCCAGGATCATCAACCACTGCACCCAGCGCGGCTCGTTGGTGGCCGAGTCGGTGATACGGCGCGCCTGCTCGGTCATCATGCGTGTCTGCAACAGGGAGGGCAACGATGAGACAGCATCGCTCATGCGGGCCTCCGTTGATAGCGCAGCAGGCGTGCCTGCAACGTATTGACCAGCAGCAGGATCACGAACGACAGCAGCAACATGGCCGCCGCAATCGCGGTGGCGCCGGCGTAGTCGAATTCTTCCAGCCGGATGGTGATCAGCAGCGGCGCGATCTCGGTGGAATTGGGCAGGTTGCCGGCAATGAAGATCACCGAGCCGTACTCACCCACCCCGCGCGCAAACGCCAGGGCAAAGCCGGTCAGCACCGCAGGCCACAGCCCCGGCAGCACCACCCGCCACACCGTCTGCCAGCGTGAGGCGCCCAGCGTGGCGGCGGCCGCTTCCAGCTCCCGCTCGCTTTCGGCCAGCACCGGCTGCACCACCCGCACCACGAACGGCAGGCCCACGAACACCAGCGCCAGCACGATGCCCAGCTGGGTGTACGCCACCTTGATGCCGATCGCCTCCAGCCAACGCCCGACCCAGCCGTTGCCGCCATACAACGCGGTCAACGCAATACCGGCCACTGCTGTAGGCAACGCGAACGGCAGATCGATCACCGCGTCGAACAAGCGCTTGCCCGGAAAGCTGTAGCGCACGAATACCCAGGCCACCCAGGTGCCCATCACCGCATTGAAGGCACCGGCCGCAAACGCAGTGCCGAAGCTCACCTGCAACGCCGACAGCACGCGCGGCTCGCTCCAGACCTTCCACAGCCCCTCCCAGCCCAGCCCACCGGTCTTGATGAAAATCCCCAGCAGCGGGATCAGCACGATCAGGCCCAGCCAGGTCAGGGTGATGCCCAGACTCAAGCCCAACCCCGGCATCACGCGCCGGCGCGATGGCGACACCGGGCCGGATGCAACCGATGTCCGCATGGCTACTTCTTGGCCTGGATCTGGTCGAACAGACCGCCGTCGGCAAAATGCTCCTGCTGCGCCTTCTCCCATGAGCCGAACGCCTGCTGGATGGTCACCAGCTTGATGTCCGGAAACCTCGCCATGTCGGCCGCATCGGCAAATTCAGGATGCCGCGGGCGATAGAAATGCTTGGCTGCCAGCTTCTGTCCCTCCGGCGCATACAGATAGCGCAGATAGGCTTCGGCCACCTCGCGGGTGCCGTGCTTGTCCACGTTCCTGTCCACCAGCGCCACCGACGGCTCGGCCAGGATCGACAGCTTCGGCACCACGATCTCGAACTTGTCCTTGCCCAGTTCCTCGCGCGCCAGCAGCGCCTCGTTTTCCCAGGCCAGCAGGACATCGCCGATCCCGCGCTGGACGAAGGTGGTGGTGGCGCCGCGTGCACCGGTATCGAGCACCGGCACATTACGAAACAAGGCCTGCATGTAGCGCAGGATGCGCTCGCGGTCGCCCTTGAAGATATGGTCGGCATAGGCCCAGGCGGCCAGATAGTTCCAGCGCGCACCACCGGAGGTTTTCGGATTCGGCGTCACCACCGCCACGCCCGAGCGCAGCAGGTCCGGCCAATCGTGGATATTTTTCGGGTTGCCCTTGCGCACCAGGAACACGATGGTCGACGTGTAAGGGGCGCTGTTGTCCGGCAGCCGCTTTTCCCAATCGCTGTCGATCAGCTTGGCCTTTTCGGCAATCGCGTCCACGTCGTAGGCCAGTGCCAGGGTGACCACATCGGCTTCGATGCCGTCGATGACTGCCCGCGCCTGCTTGCCCGAGCCGCCATGCGAGGTTTCCACGGTCACCGTGTCCTGCGGATGCTGCTGCTTCCACTGGGCTGCGAAGGCGGCGTTGTAGTCGCGGTAGAACTCGCGGGTGGGGTCGTAGCTCACGTTGAGCAGCCCGATATCACGCGCGCCGGCCGGGCCAGCCAGCGCCAGCAGCGTGCAGAACAGGGAAGCAAGACGGATACGGGGGTGTGTCACAACGATCTCCTGGCCGGTGGGCGCAGCTGAACAGCAAGCATGCCATGCTGCGCAGCGGCACGCAGGCGGTGAAATGACATCCGCGCCGCCGCTTATGCCGATTTTGCATGACGTAGTGGTATGCCATTGTGATCGTTAACATTGCGCTTCTTTCCTTGCCACAGCGACCGCCATGACCCGTCCGCCTGCCGCGCTCACCGCCCACTACGCCGCCGAACTGGAGACCCTCCAGTCCCAGGGCCTGTTCAAGTCCGAGCGCATCATCACCGGCCCGCAGTCGGCCCGGATCACCCTGGCAGACGGCCGCAGCGTGCTGAACTTCTGCGCCAACAACTACCTGGGCCTGGCCGACCACCCGGACATCATCCAGGCGGCCAAGGACGCGCTGGACACGCATGGCTTCGGCATGGCGTCGGTGCGCTTCATCTGCGGCACCCAGGACCTGCACAAGCAACTGGAACGCACTATCGCCGAGTTCTTCGGCACCGAAGACACCATCCTTTACGCGGCCTGTTTCGACGCCAACGGCGGCCTGTTCGAACCATTGCTTGGCGAAGCGGATGCCATCATTTCCGACGCGCTCAACCATGCCTCCATCATCGACGGCGTGCGCCTGTGCAAGGCCAAGCGTTTCCGTTACGCCAACTGCGACATGGCCGACCTGGAAGCGCAACTGCAGGCCGCCGACGCGGCCGGCTGCAAGACCAAGCTGATCACCAGCGACGGCGTGTTCTCGATGGACGGCTTCATCGCCCCGCTGGACGAGATCGCTGCCCTGGCCCGCAAGTACAACGCGCTGGTGCACATCGACGAATGCCACGCCACCGGCTTCCTGGGCGCCAGCGGTCGTGGCTCGGCCGAGGTCAAGGGCGTGCTGGACCAGATCGACATCTTCACCGGCACCCTGGGCAAGGCCATGGGCGGCGCACTGGGCGGCTTCACCACCGCAAGGCGCGAAGTGATCGAACTGCTGCGCCAGCGTTCGCGGCCCTACCTGTTTTCCAACTCGCTGCCGCCGCACGTGGTGGCCGCCGGCATCAAGGCGTTCGAGATGCTGGATGCGGCCGGCGAGCTGCGCAGGCAGCTGGTGGACAACACCCGCTACTTCCGTGAGCGCATGACCGCGGCCGGCTTCGATCTCAAGCCCGGCGTGCACCCGATCAGCCCGGTGATGCTCTACGACGCGCCATTGGCGCAGAAGTTTGCAGAGCGCCTGCTCGAAGAAGGCATCTACGCCATCGGCTTCTTCTTCCCGGTGGTGCCCAAGGGGCAGGCGCGCATCCGTACCCAGATCAGCGCCGCACACACCCGCGAGCACCTGGATCAGGCCATCGATGCCTTCATCAAGATCGGCCGCGAACTGGACATCATCAAGTCCTGAGCATGCGCACGGTCCTGCGCCAACGGCTCCTGCTCGCGGCGCAGACCAATGCCCAGGCGCAGCGGCTTGCCGATCGCTGGGAAACCCGCTGCCTGCATTGCCGGCGGCGCCTGCAGGTCCGTGCCGACGGCGAGCCGCTCGGCCACACCACCCTGGAACACGTGGTACCGCAGGCCTGGTTCGGCCGGCGCGCCGCCGCCGCGCTCTGCGCGCTGGTGGGTGACGCCCCCAATGACGCACGCAATCTCGCGCTGGCCTGTGCCAGCTGCAACCACGCCAAGGGCAGGCGCCATGACGCCAACGGTGCTGGCGATGCGCGCGCCGTCGAAGTGGTTGGCGCCTTGCTCAGCGCGCGCCTGGCGCGCTGGCGGGAGCCGACATCAGCGCCCGGACTTCCGCCGCACTGAGCTCGCGCCAGGCGCCCTTGCCCAGCGCCCCCATTGCCAGCGAACCGATCGCCACGCGCACCAGCCGCAGCACACCGATATCCAAGGCCGCCAGCAGCCGGCGGATCTGCCGGTTGCGGCCTTCGTCCAGCACGATTTCCAGCCAGGCATTGCGCTCGCCTTCGCGCAACAATCGCACCTGTTTGGCGCGCAGCAACACCCCGCCGCCGTCCAGGTCGGGGTCGATCACTCCGGCCTGCAGTTGCGCCAGCCGCTCGACACTCGGGCGGCAATCGATCTGCACGTGATAGGTCTTGTCCGGCCCGCTGCCCGGGTCGGTCACTGCCGCAGCCCATTGCGGGTCATTGCTGAACAGCAGCAGCCCCTCGCTGGCCTTGTCCAGCCGCCCCACCGGCGCGATCCACGGCAGACCGGCGCCATCGAAGCAGCGGTAGACGGTGTCCCTGCCCTGCTCGTCGCGGGCCGTGGTCACCACACCACGCGGTTTGTTGAGCATCAGGTACAGGCGCGCAGGCCCGGTCAGCGGCTGACCATCGACGGTAATGGATGCCTGCTGGTCGGTGCGGATCGGAAACTCGGGGTCGCGGATCACCCGCATGGCGACGCTGACCCGCCCATCGGCGATCCAGCGCGCCGCTTCGGTGCGCGAACACACACCCAGCTTGGACAACACCCGCGCCAGCCCATGGCGTGGCGCAGAATGATCGGCACCTGCAGCCGATGCACGCACGCCGCGCACCGGTGCCGCCGGGGCGCGCTGACGAGGCCGGGACGTCGCCGGCGGTGGTCGCCGGGTCATGCCGTCCCGACCGTGCGGCTTACTTGGTTTCGACCGGCTTGACGTCGGCAGCAGGCGCAGCCGGCGCCGGTGCGGCCACCGGACGCGCCTTGACCACGCGCACGCCGCGCGCCTTCATCCAGGCATCGAATTCTTCGGCGGTCATGCGCTTGCCGTTCTGGCTCATGTCAAAGCGCCACGGCGTGTTGTCGAAAGCGGTCGTGGCCTTGTAGGCCGCCGGATCGTTCGGGTTGACGGTGCCGCCCGGTGGAATGACCTTGGCCAGGTCCTGGCAGCCTTCCATGCGCAGGCGCAGCAGCACGCGGTCGACCGATTGATCACTGCTATACGGCTGTGCCAGCACGCCGGTGGGCATGCCCAGCTGCACGCTGCGGGCATAGAACTCGGCAGCGGCCGGCGCGATGACGGTGGCGGGCAACGGCAACGGCTGGGAGACCGTGTTGCCGGCGCAGTTCGGTGCGGCGTAGGCGGCGGGAATCAAGGCGAGACAGAGCAATCCTGCCGAAGCGGTACGCAGCATCGTGGTTCTTCCAGTAAGAGTGTGGTGTCGACGCGGCGAGTGTAGGCAGCGATGAACGCTGTTTCAACAGGAACCGCATATCGACGGCAACGCAGACAGCATGGCGGTCCGGCTGCGGCTGAATTCGGGAGTTTTTGGATCACACATAGACAAAACCCGGCACGAGGCCGGGTTTTGTATGAAGCAAGCCAGCGGCCAGATTAGTTCTGGACGTTCAGCTCGGTACGACGGTTCTTCGCACGGCCTTCCGGATTGTCGGAACCATCCGGGTTGGCGTTCGGAGCAATCGGACGGCTCTCGCCGTAGCCGATCGGGCCGACCAGACGCGACGCATCAACGCCGTTCTTGGTCAGGTAGTCATACACGGTGGTCGCGCGACGCTCGGACAGCTTCTGGTTGTACGCGTCGGTACCCTTCGAGTCGGTGTGACCGGCAACCTCGACCTTCAGGTCGGGGTAACGCTTCAGGATCTCGG
The DNA here is from genome assembly GCF_000802365.1 of Xanthomonas cannabis pv. cannabis. GTDB lineage: Bacteria > Pseudomonadota > Gammaproteobacteria > Xanthomonadales > Xanthomonadaceae > Xanthomonas > Xanthomonas cannabis. The sequence goes on along the minus strand of NZ_JSZE01000071.1, from coordinate 12,588 downwards.
TCGCTTCGCTCAGGATCGACACGGCATCCGGACGCAGGGTCGACTTGTTGAAGTCGAAGTTCACGCCCTTCAGGTCGATCGAGACAGGAACCGGGCAACCGTCCGGACCGATGGTCTGGCCAGGCTGCGAGTTCGGGCACTTGTCGTCGCAGTTGTTGACGCCGTCACCGTCGTCATCCAGATCGGCGCAGCTCGGAGCAACCGGAGCCGGAGCCGGCGGCGGAGCGGTCGACGGAGCCGGTCCCAGCGGGATCACGACGCCGACCGAAGCCAGCACGTCGCCGAACCAGTCTTCCTGCGGAGCAGCAACGCTCTGGTCGTTGAAGTCGGCGCGATAGGCCAGTTCAGCACGCACGGCGACGCGCTTGTCGAAGGTGGTCTGCAGACCGACACCAGCCTTGGCGGCAAAGTTGCCGTCCTTCTGCTGGCCCGGCGACACCGGGTTCGGGGTCGCGTCGAATTCTTCTTCCGAACGCTGGTAGCCCAGACCGAACAGCAGGTAGGGGTTCCAGCCGCGGCCTTCCTGGATGAAGTGGCGACGCAGGTCGAACGAGATGCCGTACTGGCTCCAGTTCTGGTCCTGGTTGGCGTCGAAGTTCGGGTTCTGATAGTTCAGTTCGCCGTCGATCGACCAGTTCGGGCTGACGAACTTGCCCAGGCCCAGGGTGACGAACGGAGCATCATTGGTCAGGCGATCGCTGTCCTGGAAGTTGAAGCCAGCGCTACCGGTCAGGTACCAACGGTCATCGAACTCCTGCGCGGAAGCAGCCTGGGCCACTGCCAGACCGCCGAGCAACGCGGCAGTGAGAATTTTCTTGTTCATTTATACAGCTCCTTCTTTGGGAGATAAAACCGGTAGAGGCGGTGTTCTTGGTAAAGATGCTCGTCACATCCAGAGCCATCGGGGCGCAGATTAAGCCGGCCTCGGTGAAGATCGCGTTAACGGTCATATAACATGTGAAAGCAATCGCCAGGGCCGCCGAGCCCATTCGATATTACGTATACAGTTTCATGAAGAAAAGGGCCCGGCGCTCACTTTCGCTTATCGGAACACATGAACATCAGCCGAATCGGGGCGATTGAAGACGGTTCCATTCAAGGCACCTTCGGGTGCCCCGACGTAGCAGGAAAACCACATAGGTGAACGCCAGGCCCCGTGCGAGCTGAATTGTGGGGTGCGTGGTTGCAGAGCACTGACGTCACAACGCACCCTGAACTTCCCATCAGGAGCATCCCGATGAAAGCCGTCGCCCTCATCAGATCCTTGCCGATCGACGACCCTGCATCACTGCTTGACATCGAGGTACCAAGCCCTGGGGCGCCCTCGGGGTATGACTTATTGGTACGGGTGGAAGCGATCTCCGTGAATCCGGTCGACACCAAGGTACGCGCGTCCACGCCGCAGGCCTTGCCCGAGCCGATGATCCTGGGCTACGACGCGGCCGGAGTGATCGAAGCGGTCGGTCCGGAGGTCACCGCGTTTGCGGTAGGCGATGAGGTGTATTACGCCGGCGATGTCGGCCGGCCGGGCAGCAACGCGCAGTTCCAGTGGGTGGATGCACGCATTGCCGGCTGCAAGCCGACCTCGCTCAGCTTTGCGCAGGCAGCGGCATTGCCGCTGACCACCCTGACGGCCTGGGAGCTGCTGTTCCAGCGCATGCCCTTCGCCTTCGACGGCGCGCGTCAACGCGGCCGGCACCTGTTGATCATTGGCGGCGCTGGTGGCGTTGGATCGATCGCGATCCAGTTGGCACGGCATGCCGGCTTCACGGTGATCGCGACTGCATCGCGCCCGGAGAGCATTGAATGGGTCCGGCAGATGGGCGCTCATCATGTAATCGATCACCATCGTCCGTTGCCCGCGCAGTTACAGGCACTGGGCCTGCAGACCGTGGACGCGGCGCTGAACCTGGCCGATACCGACCGCTACTGGCAGCAGTTGGGCGAAGTCCTGGCACCGCAAGGGCATATCGGCCTGATCGTGGAGCCGCGCGGTGCGCTGACCATTGGCGGCCCCTACAAGTCCAAGTGCATCGGCATCCATTGGGAGCACATGTTCGCGCGGGCGCGCCACGCGACCGACGACATGGTGGAACAGCACCGCATCCTCAACCGCGCCGCGAGCCTGATCGATGCCGGCGAGCTACGCACGACGCACACCGAGACGCTGTCGCCGATCAACGCCGAAAATCTGCGCCAGGCGCATCGGCGCCTGGAAAGCGGCAGCACGATCGGCAAGCTGGTGCTGGCCGGCTGGTAACCGCATCGGTGGCTGCGCCGCAGCTTGCACGGCGGCGGCAGTGGATGCGCTGCACGCTGCCGACGCCTGCCATCCGGTGAACGAGCGCCGGGATCTGGCCCGCTGCGGCTGCGTGGGCAGACGGTACGCAAGAAGGCGTTGGCGCGCACGGAGGGCGCGATGGTGCCTGCGGTGCTGTCGCGACGCGAAATCCGCTACCGGGGCTTGCCGCCACGCCCGTTTGACGGCATCGTGCGCACTCCGTACGCCAGCGTATCCACCTCATGTCGCCCGCCACCGGCCCTTCCGCCTTCCCGCACCTGTTCACCCCGCTCGATCTGGGCTTCACCCAACTGCGCAACCGGGTCCTGATGGGCTCGATGCATACCGGGCTGGAAGACCGCGCGCGCGATTTCCCCAGGCTGGCCGCGTATTTTGCCGAGCGCGCCGAGGGCGGTGTCGGCCTGATCGTGACCGGCGGTTTCTCGCCGAACGTGGTGGGCTGGCTCAAACCTTTCGGCGGCAAGCTGTCGTGGCCCTGGGAAGTACGCCCGCATCGCCAGGTCACCCGGGCGGTGCACGCGCACGGCGCCAAGATCTGCCTGCAACTGCTGCACGCCGGGCGCTATGCCTACCATCCGTTGTCGGTGGCGCCTTCCAAACTGCAGGCGCCGATCAATCCCTTCACCCCGCGCGCGTTGTCGGCATCGGCAGTGGACCGGCAGATTGCCGCGTATGCCCGCGCAGCGCGGCTGGCACGCGAGGCCGGCTACGACGGCGTGGAGGTGATGGGATCGGAAGGCTATCTGATCAACGAGTTCACCGCCGCGCGTACCAACAAGCGCAGCGACGCCTGGGGCGGCGACGCAGCCAAACGCATGCGCTTTGCCGTGGAGATCGTGCGCCGCATCCGCGAGGCCTGCGGAGAGGACTTCATCATCATCTACCGATTGTCGTTGGTGGACCTGGTCGAGGACGGCAACCAGTGGCAGGAGATCCTGGCACAGGCGCAGGCGATCGAAGCGGCCGGCGCGACCATCATCAACTCCGGCATCGGCTGGCATGAGGCGCGCATTCCGACCATTGCCACCTCGGTACCACGCGCCGCATTCGCCAGCGTGACCGCAAAGCTCAAACCGCACCTGCGCATTCCGGTGGTGGCGAGCAACCGCATCAACATGCCGGAGGTGGCCGAGCGCATCCTCGCCGACGGCGCGGCGGACATGGTGTCGCTGGCACGGCCGTTGCTGGCCGACCCGCAGTGGGCCAACAAGGCGCGCGCCGGGCAATCGCACACCATCAATACGTGTATCGCCTGCAATCAGGCGTGCCTGGACCATGTGTTCGAAAACAAGCTGGCTACCTGCCTGGTCAACCCGCGCGCCGTGCACGAAACCGAGCTGGTCTACACACCCACGGCCACGCCCAAGCGCATCGCCGTGGTCGGCGCCGGACCCGCGGGCCTGGCGTGCGCGACGGTGGCGGCAGAACGCGGTCACCGGGTGACGCTGTTCGATGCGAGCAGCGCCATCGGCGGCCAGTTCAACGTGGCAAAACGCATTCCCGGCAAGGAAGAATTCACTGAAACGCTGCGCTATTTCAGCCACCGCATCGAGGCCACCGGCGTGCAGCTGCGACTGGAGACGCGCGTGCAGGCAGACGACCTGAAGGACTTCGACGAGGTGGTGCTGGCAACCGGTATCGAGCCGCGCAAGGTGGACTTTCCCGGCGCCGATCATCCGATGGTGGTCAGCTATCTGGACGTGGTGCTGGGCCGCCACGTCGCCGCCGGCAAGGTGGCGATCATCGGAGCCGGTGGAATTGGCTTCGATGTCGGCGAATTCCTGGTGCATGAGGGTGCGTCGGTATCGCTGGATCCACAGCGCTGGATGGCCGAATGGGGCGTGGATCCGACGTTCGAGGCCCGCGGCGCGCTGTGCAAACCGCAACCCGAGCGCCCTGCCCGCCAGGTCTGGCTGTTGCAGCGCAGCCCCGGGCGCCCCGGCGCGCGGCTGGGCAAGACCACCGGCTGGATTCACCGCGCAACGCTCAAGGCCAAAGGCGTCAAGATGCTCGGTGGTGTGGAGTATCTGGGGGTGGACGATGCCGGCCTGCGCATCCGCGTGGACGGCAGCGAGCAACTGCTCGACGTGGGCACGGTGGTGGTCTGCGCCGGCCAGGAGCCGCGGCGTGAATTGCTTGCCGCGCTGCAGGCCAACGGTCAGCAACCGCATCTGATCGGCGGCGCAGACGTGGCCGCCGAACTGGATGCCAAGCGTGCCATCAACCAGGCCAGCCGACTCGCTGCCACGTTGTAAACAACCCAACTCGAACGACGCCGGTGCGCCGAGAGCTGCCCTCACACCGTGACGCAGCTTCGGTCATTGCGCATCTGACGATAAAGCGCATGCGGCTTCTGCCTGTATGCGGAACGCGTCCTTGCCGACGTAAGTGTTTCGTCGTGCGTCGTGCGTCGTGCGTCGTGCGTCGTGCGCAATGACATCGCGTTGCAACGGTCTCATGTGACAGAAAAGCGCGCATGCGTGTTCGCTGCCGAATACGCAATGCGTGCAGGCCGTGTGAACTAAAAAGTAGCGCGCGCCATCGTGCTTGCGGCTGCATCGCCTGCCGTTTCGCAAAGCGCGCGTGTCGCTCCGTCAATGCGACGCGTGCGGCGTGTTGCGATGCGTGAGCCGACACCGGCGTAACGTAGGCGCAGCCGCGCTGACGCTGCGTCAACCCTGCCCATTCAGCCACGATTGTGTGATCGGCGCCTACCTTGCGCCAACTTTTTGACCCACCCACTTGGTGGGCACCTCCGGTAGATCTCTCTTCGCCGGAGACCGGGCGGCCCGTGACAGGTCGCCTCCCCATGACGCCAAGCCCTTCGCACTGGTGCACCCACATTGGGCGCTCTGCGGATCGGCCCATACGGAGCAAGGAGTTCTATGAAACTGGCTTGGATACTCTGGCTGTCGCAATTATTGCCGCAGCCTGCTGCAGATTCGTTGTGTTTGAGTACAACCGTCTATCTGGAAGCGCGCGACCAGACCTTGCGTGGCCAGCAGGCCGTTGCAGAAGTTGCGTTGCGTCGGCTGGACAGCGGGCTGTGGGGCGACTCGATGTGCCAGGTGGTGACCGCGCGCAAGCAGTTCGCACCCACCATCGTCTCTCCGGGTACGCAGTTGAAGAATGACGATGCCTGGAACAAGGCATTGGGCGTGGCCCTGGCTGCGGAGCGCAACTGGGCGTTGCCCGTGGGGCAGCGCAAGGAGATCGTGCCAGGCGCGAGCCACTTCGCCGCCAGTGCAATTGCCAGCCCGAGCTGGCGTAACGCCTATCAGGTTGCCACCATCGGCGACCACACGTTCTACCGCGTGCAGAAGCTGCGTCCGCGCACTGCGTCCTGACCGACATCCCTGCCTTGCAATGCGCTGCGGCGTGTCGTTACCGCCGCCCGCATGCACGCAGTGTTTGCCGCCGTTCCCACGGATAACGATCTACCGCATCGCGCTGCGTTTGATGTCGCGCGCTGCACGCAGGCGTCCGCGGTGCGCCGCCAGTAGATCACTGCGCGTGACGATGCCGAGCACGCGCAATGTCTGCGCCCCGTCGACGACCACCAACCGCCCCACCCCGGCATCGCTCATGTGATCGGCGGCATCGCGCAACGAATGCTCTTCACCGATCACCAGCGGGGCGCGTTGCACGAGTGCGCCGAGCGGCAGGTCATCTGCGTGGCGGGAATCGAGCAGATCACGGCGTGTCAGCACGCCCCGCAGCGCACCGTCGGATCCGATCACGGGGAAGCCGTGGTGGGTGATGCCTGCTGCGCCACTGCTCAACCACTGGCGTACCTCGTGCAGGGTTTGCGTCTCATGCAGGCTCACCACGTCGCGGCTGCACACGCTGCGCACGGCAATCTGATCCAGGTGATCCGCACTGTAGTCCGATGGAACGCGCACACCGCGACGCACGATTTTTTCAGTCATGATCGTGTGCTGCATCATCAGGCCCGATACCAGATACGCCGCCGCGCAGGCACCCAACAACGGCACTAACCCGTGCGTTTGCTGCGTGGCTTCGAAGGCAAAGATCACCGACGCCAGAAATGCGCGTGATGCGCCTGCAAACATCGCCGCCATGCACACCAGTGCCGCCATTCGCGGATCCACGCCCAGGGCGGGCGCATACGTCGCCAACGCGATCCCCAGCACGCCACCCAAGGCGCCGCCGATGGTGAACAACGGTGCGAGCGTGCCGCCGGACGTGCCGCTGCCCAGCGCCACCGACCAGGACACCAGCTTGGCAACGCACAGCACCAGCATCGTACCCAGCCCCGCGCTGCCGCCCAGCACGAGAATGATGTTGTCGTAGCCCACACCCAGCGTGCGCGGCACCCAATAGCCGACAATGCCGACGACCAGGCCACCGATCGCAGGCCACCACATCCAGTGCAGCGGAATGTGCTCAAAGGCGTCTTCGATGCCGTAGGTCAGACGCGTCACTCCAACGCTGATCGCACCGACCAGCGCGCCCATCGCGACATAGGCGAACAATGCGCTCAGCATCGCCGGCGGCAATGCCGGCATCGGAAATACCGGCCCGCTGCCTTCGAATACAGCATGCATCGCAGCGCCGACCATCGCAGCCAATGCCACCGGAATCAGCGAGCGCGCGCGGCGTTCGAACAGCAGCAATTCGATCGCCAGGACCACCGCAGCGATCGGTGTCGCAAAGATCGCGGCCATGCCTGCGGCTGCACCTGCGGCAAGCAAGGTCTTGCGCTCGTCGGCAGTGACATGCAACCGCTGCCCCAGCAGCGAACCGAGCGCGCCACCGGTGGCGATGATCGGCCCTTCCGCACCAAACGGCCCGCCAGTCCCGATCGCCACCGCAGACGATGTCGGCTTGAGCCAGGTCATGATCGGCGGAATGCGGCTGTCGTTGCGCAAGACCTGTTCCATCGCTTCGGGAATGCCGTGCCCGCGAATCGCGCGCGAGCCATGGCGGGCCATGATGCCGACGATCACTCCACCGATCACCGGCACTGCAATGGCCCAGGCACCCAGTGCGTGTCCTGCCGGGCTGACCATCTCGGTGCGCAGGCGCCCGAAGTACGCAAGATTGGTCACCAGTCCGATCAACGCGGTGAGCACCTGCGCCACGCCGGCCACCACGATCGCCAGCATCACACTCAGGCTGGCGATCCAGATCACGCGACGTTCCAGCGGTGGAGATTGCTGCGGCAAGTGGGCCTGCACCTGCGCGGCGCCCAACGATGGGACAAGCGGAATCGCCGCGCGTGATTGCGTGGTGGGAGCAGAGTCGTACAAGGGGAAACGCCAGAAAATGCGACGCGGCAAAGGCTACGCCGATCACATCGTAGTAGCTGGCTGGAACTTAAATCGGCGCGCGCACCGCATCGGCGAGGCATGTCGTTCGATCGAGCACGCGACCTCCCACGCGCCTGGCAGGACACCACGGCAAAGACGTCTAGCTCTTTCTCTCGTCGCATCGAGCCGGCGGCGCCCTACATGCGCCACCTGGCTCGCCTTGCGCATTCGCTGGCCACAAGCAGCCGCCCGCACCACGCTCGCGGCCGGCCGGCCGGACGACCGCGGCATACGCCCGCCCAAGAGCGGCTGACAACACCACCGTGCAGCCGTCAGGCGGGCGCGGTCGGCGCCCGGAATCGGCCTATCCCACGCGTACCCCGGTTCCGAGCGCGCTGCCCACACCTACCTGACGACTGCTCGCTACGTTCTGTTGGCTGCTCTAAGCTTGCGCACCTGTCCCTCATTGGATTGACCATGAAGCTTTACACCAAGCCGGGCGCCTGTTCGCTGGCAGATCACATCGTGTTGCGTTGGTCCGGGCTGCCCTTCGACTTGGTCGTGGTCGATGCAGCCACCATGAAGTCGCCCGAGTATCTGCGCCTGAACCCGGCCGGTGCGGTGCCGCTGCTGGTCGTCGACGACTGGGCCTTGACCCAGAACGCCGCCATCCTCAACTACATCGCCGACATCGCCCCGCTTACCGGCCTGGGCGGCGATGGCAGCGCGCGCAGCCGCGCCGAGATCAATCGCTGGATCGCCTTTTCGAATGCCGATGTGCATCCGGCCTTCAAGCCCATCTTCGGCAGCACCGCCTATCTGCAGGACGAGGCCTTGATTGCGCGCAGCCAAGACGATGCACGCAGCAAGCTGCGTACGCTCTACACCCGCGTCGATGCACATCTGCAAGACCGCCAGTGGCTGGCCGGCGACAGCCATACCGGAGCCGATGCCTATCTGTTCGTGACGGTGCGTTGGGCCAACAAGGCAGGCGTGGATCTGAGCGGACTGAGCGCACTGGATGCCTTCTTCCAGCGCATGCAGGCCGACGCCGATGTGCAGGCTGCGCTGTCGGCCGAAGGCCTGGCGTAAACGCCACCGCTGCCTGGTGATGCGACGTGGCTGCCAGCGATGTGCATCGCCGAAGATGCACGTCGCAAGGCATCCCGCCTCAGGCGCACCATCGCCGCGCATCGCATCGCTTGTCGAAACCACCGGCATGCGGCCACAAAAAAAACGCCGGGCAGTGCCCGGCGTTTTTTACTTGCACCACACGTATGACTCAGCCCAGCAGGTGCGACACGCCGCTGCGCTCTTCTTCCAGCTCGGCCAGGGTCTTGTCGATGTACTTCTGGCTGAAGTCGTCGATCGGCAGATCCTTGACGATGGTGTACTTGCCGTTTTCGGTGGTGACCGGGAAGCCGAACATCACGCCTTCCGGAATGCCGTAGGAACCGTCCGACGGCACGCCCATGGTGACCCACTTGCCGTTGCTGCCCAGCACCCAGTCGCGCACGTGATCGATGGCCGCATTGGCAGCCGACGCAGCCGAGGACAGGCCACGCGCTTCGATGATCGCCGCGCCGCGCTTGCCCACGGTCGGGATGAAGGTGGACGCATTCCATTCCTGGTCGTTGATCGCATCGCCGATGGAGGCGCCATCAGCGGTGGCGAAACGATAGTCCGGGTACATGGTCGGGCTGTGGTTGCCCCACACCACCAGCTTTTCGATGCCGCCGACCGGCTTGCCGAGCTTGGCCGAGAGCTGGCTCAGCGCGCGGTTGTGGTCCAGGCGCAGCATGGCGGTGAAATTCTTCGGGTCCAGGTCCGGGGCCGACTTCATCGCGATATAGGCATTGGTGTTGGCCGGGTTGCCGACCACCAGCACCTTGACGTCGCGCTTGGCGACCTTGTTCAACGCCGCGCCCTGCGCGGTGAAGATCTCCGCATTGGCCAACAGCAGGTCCTTGCGCTCCATGCCCGGGCCGCGTGGACGCGAACCCACCAGCAGGGCGACATCGACGTCCTTGAACGCCACTTCGGCGTCGTCGGTACCGACCATGCCGGCCAGCAGCGGGAACGCGCAATCTTCCAGTTCCATCATCACGCCCTTGAGGGCGGCCTGCGCCTTCTCGAGCGGCAGTTCAAGCAACTGCAGGATGACCGGCTGATCCTTGCCCAGCATTTCGCCCGAGGCGATACGGAACAGCAGGGCATAGCCGATCTGGCCGGCGGCGCCGGTCACAGCAACACGAACAGGTGCTTTCATGGGATGTTTCCTCTGCTAAAAAGCGTTGGTGGGGGTGGCGCGCTGGCGGGGCCCAAGGCCTGGCGGCGCGCGTTGACAAGCAAACGGCCGCACAGGGCGGCCGTTCGACAGGATGCGATCAGGCGGCGAGGATCTTGTTCCACTCCGCAACGCGGTCGGCCTTGGCGGCCAGCACGGCGTCGGTATCGCCTTCAATGGTGAGGGTGTTGATGGTGTCGCCCTGGGCAACGCTATCGACCACGTCCAGGCCCTGGGTGACCTTGCCGAACACGGTGTGCTTGCCATCCAGCCACGGCGTGGCGGTGTGGGTGATGAAAAACTGGCTGCCGTTGGTGTTGGGGCCGGCATTGGCCATGGACAGCACGCCGCGCTCGTGGCCGACGCCGTTATTGGTCTCGTCTTCGAACCGGTAACCCGGGCCGCCGCGACCGGACCCTTCCGGGCAGCCGCCCTGGATCATGAAGTCGGCGATGACGCGGTGGAAGCTCAGGCCGTTGTAGAAACCGCGCTTGGCCAGGTTGACGAAGTTGGCAACGGTCAGCGGAGCCTTCTCCGGGTACAGCTCGACGACGATCGGGCCGCGGGACGTGTCGAAAGTGGCGATCAGGGACATGGAAATCCTTGCAGGTTCTGGAGTGATCAACAGCCCATTAGGATACACCCGGGCGCGTGGACGACCGCGCGGATACGACCATGGTCCAACGCTCCTGCCCGCCAGCGCGCCCGGCCCGTCACGCTGGCTGAATGGGCGATCTGAATCGACTTTGGTCAATTGGCAACGGCAGCGCAATGAAACCGCTATAATGTCGGGCTTACCTCATCTCAAGACTGGCGCCAGACAGGGGCCCTTTCCGCATGTCCATTGAAAAACTCCGCAATATCGCCATCGTCGCGCACGTCGACCACGGCAAGACCACCCTCGTCGACTGCCTGCTGAAGCAGTCCGGCACCCTGTCCGAACGCACCGTCTTGGCTGAGCGCGTGATGGACAGCAACGACCAGGAAAAGGAACGTGGCATCACGATCCTGGCTAAGAACACCGCCATCACCTGGCAGGGCAACCGCATCAACATCGTCGACACCCCGGGACACGCCGACTTCGGTGGCGAAGTCGAGCGCGTGCTGTCGATGGTGGACTCGGTGCTGATCCTGGTCGACGCGATGGACGGCCCGATGCCGCAGACCCGCTTCGTGACCCAGAAGGCCTTCGCGATGGGCTTCAAGCCGATCGTGGTGGTCAACAAGATCGACCGTCCCGGCGCACGCCCGGACTGGGTGATCGACCAGGTGTTCGACCTGTTCGACAAGCTCGGCGCCACCGACGAACAGCTGGACTTCCCGATCGTCTACACCTCCGCACTGAACGGCTACGCCAGCCTGGATTCGGACGTGCGCGACGGCGACATGACCCCGCTGTACGAAGCGATCATGCAGCACGTGTCGGCTCCGGACGTGGACCCGGACGGCCCGTTCCAGATGCGCATCAGCCAGCTGGACTACAACAACTTCGTCGGCGTGATCGGCATCGGCCGTATCCAGCGCGGCGTGCTGAAGAAGAACATGCCGGTCAGCGTGATCGACCGCGAAGGCAAGAAGCGTCAGGGCAAGGTGCTGCAGGTGCTGGGCTTCCTCGGCCTGGAGCGCATCGAGCAGGACACCGCCGAGGCCGGCGACATCGTGGCCATCTCCGGCATCCAGGAACTGACCATCTCCGACACCGTGTGCGCGCTCGATCACCCCGAAGCGCTGCCGGCGCTGACCGTGGACGAGCCCACCATCTCGATGACCTTCCAGGTCAACAACTCGCCGTTCGCCGGCAACAAGGACCTGTCCGGCGGCAAGTTCCTGACCAGCCGCCAGCTGCGCGACCGCCTGGACCGCGAGAAGGTGCATAACGTGGCACTGAAGGTCGAGGAAGGTTCCGACGCCGACAAGTTCCTGGTCTCCGGCCGTGGCGAACTGCACCTGTCGGTGCTGATCGAGAACATGCGCCGTGAAGGCTACGAGTTGGCCGTGTCGCGTCCGGAAGTCATCATCAAGGAAATCGACGGCAAGCTGATGGAGCCGATCGAACAGCTGGTGGTGGACATCGAAGAACAGCACCAGGGTGGCGTGATGGAAAAGCTGGGCACCCGCAAGGGCCAGCTGAAGAACATGGAGCCGGACGGCAAGGGCCGCGTGCGTCTGGATTACATGATCCCGGCGCGTGGCCTGATCGGCTTCCAGAACGAATTCCGCACCCTGACCCAGGGCTCGGGCCTGCTGTTCCACGTGTTCGACCATTACGGTCCGAAGGAACAGGGCGCCATCGCCAAGCGCCAGAACGGCGTGATGATTGCCAATGCACCGGGCGCAACGCCGGCCTATGCACTGGGGCCGTTGGAAGAGCGTGGCCGCCTGTTCGCCGCTGAAGGCGACAACGTGTACGAAGGCCAGCTGATCGGTATCCACTCCAAGGACAACGATCTGACCGTCAACGCGATCAAGACCAAGCCGCTGACCAACATGCGCGCGTCGGGCAAGGACGATGCAATCAAGCTGACCCCGGCCATCAAGTACACGCTGGAACAGGCGCTGGACTTCATCGAGGACGACGAGCTGGTGGAAGTCACCCCGAAGGAAATCCGCCTGCGCAAGAAGTTCCTGACCGAAAGCGACCGTAAGCGCGCTGGCCGTTCCGGCTAAGCACTGACGACCACTGTCGTGAGCAACACGCCCTACAGCCCGGATGCGCGCGCGCATCC
>NZ_JSZE01000070.1 GCF_000802365.1 Xanthomonas cannabis pv. cannabis | reverse complement strand
CCCTGCTGGCGGTCGGCGAACCGATGACCTACTCCGGCGAGGCGCAATCGCGGACCGAGATCGTCCTGCCGGACGTGCAACAACAACTGCTGGCAGCGGTGGCGGCCACCGGCACACCCGTCGTGTTGCTGCTCAGCACCGGCCGAGCGCTGGCGTTGCAAGGCCCGGCATTGCAGAGCGCAGCGATCCTGGTCACCTGGTTTCTGGGCTCGCAGGCCGGCAACGCCATGGCCGACATCCTGTTCGGTGCGCAGGCACCCAGCGGCCGCTTGCCGGTGAGTTTTCCGCAGGCGGCAGGCCAGGTGCCCTACACCTACGCGCATCCGCCCAGCGGCCGGCCCAATCTGGACCCGGCCGCCTTGCAGCCGTACACCACGCATTACCGCGACGTGCCCAATACGGCGCTGTTCCCGTTCGGCCATGGCCTGACCTACGGCCGCATCGACTACAGCGACCTGCGCCTGAGCGCACCGCACCTGACCGCCACCGACCGCCTGCAGCTCAGCGCGCGCATCGGCAACCGCGGCAGCCGCGATGCAGACGAAGTGGTGCAGCTGTATGTGCGCGACCGCACCGCCAGCGTTACCCGCCCGGTGCGCGAGCTCAAGGGCTTCCGCAAGGTCAGGGTGCCGGCCGGCGCGAGTGTCGAGGTGCAGTTCGAGCTGCGCCGCGAGCACCTGCTGTTTGTCGGGCAGGCAATGACGCCGACCGTGGAGCCCGGCGTGTTCGATGTGTGGATCGCGCCGTCGGCCGAAGCCGATGGCGTGAGCGGCAGATTCGAACTGCTGGGATGAGCGCGGCGATGTCGCCGCAGTCGTTGCGCGTTGCGTTGCGCTTGATTGCAGGGCCCGGGCATTGCAGCGGCAGCGGCACCATCGCAACACGCGCCGGCTGTTGACGCAGCGGCCGGCCGGCGGCCACGCAAGGCATCAACGCGATGTGTCGGCGCCCGCGCGCGCGACCACACCGAGGTGCGCACTGCGCACGCGCATCCGCGCTGCATCGCCGGCATAGGCAGCCTGCGATGCCGGCCACCGGCGCCAGCCCTGCTTATTTCCCGGCCAGCACCTGCGCCAGAAACGGCGCCGTGCGGCTGCCACGCTGCCGCGCAACCTGGGCCGGCGTCCCCGCCGCCACCACACTGCCACCGGCACCACCGGCGCCCGGCCCCATGTCCAGCACCCAGTCGCTGCTGGCCGCCACGCGCATGTCGTGCTCGACCACGATCACCGTGTTGCCGGCATCCACCAGGCCCTGCAGCTGGGTCATCAAGGTGTCCACGTCGGCCGGATGCAGGCCGGTGGTGGGTTCGTCCAGCACATAGACGGTGTCGCGGCGTTGCGCACGCTGCAACTCGCTCGCCAGCTTGATGCGCTGCGCCTCGCCGCCGGAGAGTTCGGTGGCCGGCTGGCCCAGGCGCAGATACCCCAGCCCCACTTCGCGTAACACCTGCAGCGGCCGCAGCACGCTGGTGTCGTCGGCAAAGAAGTCGGCCGCCTGATCCACCGTCATCGCCAGCACCTGCGCAATGGTGTGCCCGCGCAGTTCGATCTCCAGGGTCTTGGCGTTGTAGCGTGCGCCGTGGCAGGTGGGGCACGGCGCATACACGCTGGGCATGAACAGCAATTCCACCGACACCGAGCCCTCGCCTTCGCAGGTGGCGCAACGGCCCTTGGCAACGTTGAAGGAGAACTGCCCCGGGTCGTAGCGCCGGCGGCGGGCGGTAGGCGTGGCGGCAAACAACTTGCGCACCGGGTCGAACAGGCCCGTGTAGGTGGCCAGGTTGGAGCGTGGCGTGCGGCCGATCGGCTTCTGGTCCACGCGTACCAGCCGGCGCACCTGCTCCAGCCCGCCCACGATCGCCCCGCCCAACGGCAGCTGCGTGCCGCGCTCCAGCGGGTCCAGTGCCTCGTCTTCGTCTGCCGGCGTGTGCCCCAGGTGAGCCGCCAGCAGTTCCACCAGCGCCTGGCTCACCAGCGACGACTTGCCCGAGCCGGACACACCGGTGACGGTGGTGAACACGCCCAGCGGCAGATCCACGTCCAGCGCGCGCACATTGTTGCGGGTGATGCCGCGTAGCTGCAGCCAGCCAGTCGCCGCGCGCGCGCGGCTGTGCACCGGTGGCGGCGTGCCGAACAGATAGCGCCGCGTGGACGAGGCCTGCACCTGTTCCAATCCGGCAGGCGGGCCGCTGTACAACACCTGCCCACCATGCACGCCGGCGGCCGGGCCCACGTCCACGATCCAGTCGGCGTGGCGGATCACGTCCACCTCGTGTTCGACCACGAACACCGAATTGCCGGCCGCCTTGAGCTGGTCCAATGCACCCAGCAGGGCCTGCGCATCGGCCGGATGCAGGCCCGCCGATGGCTCGTCCATTACGTACACCACGCCGAACAACTGCGAGCGGATCTGCGTGGCAAGCCGCAGCCGTTGCAGCTCGCCCGGCGACAGCGTGGGCGTGCTGCGTTCCAGGCTCAGATAGCCCAACCCCAGCGCGTGCACCACTTCGATGCGCGCGCGCAGGTCGGCGGCGATGCGTTGCGCGGCAATCGCCTGCTCCGGGTGGCTGGCAGCGCCCTTCCTGCTGCCTCGCGTACGCACATCGGCCTGCGCGGCCGGGCGCAGCAACTCGGCCACTTCGTCCAGCGGCCGGCGCGACAACTCGCCGATATCCAGCCCGGCAAAGGTCACCGACAGCGCCTCGCGGCGCAGCCGCTTGCCATCGCACTGCGGGCATTGCGTGCTGATCAGATACTGCGCCACGCGCTTTTTCATCTGAGCGCTCTGCGTGGTGGCAAAGGTGTGCAGCACATAGCGGCGCGCACTGGTGAAGGTGCCCATGTAACTGGGCTCTTCCTTGCGTTTGAGGGCGCGCTTGACCTCGGCCAGGCTGTAGCCGGCATACACCGGCACCACCGGCTGTTCGTCGGTGTAGAGAATCCAGTCGCGGGTCTTCTTCGGCAGGCTGTGCCACGGCACATCCACGTCGTGACCCAGCGTGGTCAGGATGTCGCGCTGGTTCTGCCCATGCCAGGCGCCCGGCCAGGCTGCCACCGCGCGGTCGCGGATGCTCAGGCTGCGGTCCAACACCATGGTCGCCTCGGTGGCGTCGTAGATGCGGCCCAGGCCGTGGCAGGTGGGGCAGGCGCCGGCCGGCGTATTCGGCGAAAACCCGTCCGCGTAGATGATGTCCTGCCCCGGCGGGTAGCTGCCCGCACGCGAATACAGCATGCGCAACGAGTTGGAGATGGTGGTGACGCTGCCCACCGACGACCGCGCACTCGGCGCGCCGCGCGCCTGCTGCAACGCCACCGCCGGCGGCAGGCCATCGATGGAATCCACCTCCGGCACGCCGACCTGGTCGATCAGCCGCCGCGCATAGGGCGAGATGGAATCCAGATAGCGCCGCTGCGCCTCGGCAAAGATGGTGCCGAATGCCAACGACGACTTGCCCGAACCGGACACACCGGTGAACACCACCAGCGCATCGCGTGGGATATCCACGTCCACATGCTGAAGATTGTGCTCGCGCGCACCGCGCACGCGCACCAGGCCGGAAGAAGCAGACATTGCGTTGGACATGACGGTAAAACCAGATCGACAAGGCCGCAGCCTAACGCGCGCGGCATGCAGCCAATGTCAGCGCTTGCGGCCGGTGCTGGTCACCCAGCGCTGATCGACCAGCGTGCGCCCGCGCTCAGCCCGGCGCGTGCGCCGGCAGCGCCTGTTCGCCATGGTCGGCCAATGCCTGCATCCGCGCGACCACGCCGCTGAACAGGCGTGCGGTGGCGGCGTTGCGGCTGCGGAAGACCTCTTCCAGCGCGGCGTAGTACCACAGCGTGCCGTCGCGGCCGGCGGTGAACACCTTGAAGATGTCCTGCCCCACCGCCGGGTTGTCCAGGTCCTGCACGATGGTGCGCGCGTTATAGAGCTTGTCGCAGCCGGACACCAGCAGCGCGCGCTCGGGCGTCTTGCGCAGGTGCTCCAGATAGGCCAGCTTGCGCTCGCGCCAATCGCGCTTGCGCGCACGCGCGCTGTCGTCCACCTCGGCCTTGTCTTCGGCGGTGGCGTCGGTGCAGGCCATCACGATGTCGGCCACGGCGTCGCCAAACTGCGCGCGGATCGACGCCTCGTGGCCGCCACCGCAGTCTTCCACCACGTCATGCAGCAGGCCGGCGATGGCCTGTTCTTCGTCGCCACCGCATTCCAGCACCAGTGTCGATACGCCCAGCAGATGGCTCAGATATGGAATCTGCGTGCCCTTGCGCACCTGTCCGGCATGGGCAATGCGCGCGTAGTCCACGGCCAGGGCGTAGCGTTCGGTAAGAGCGGTCATGGGGCGTCCGATGCGAGTGATGGCCACAGTATCGCCGAGCCCGACCACGCGCGGAGTGAGGATGCTGCGATGGACAATCCGCCCTCAATGACGCGCTGTTGCGGCCGATAGGACTAGGCTCGACCCACGCCGCATGATGGACCACGCCATGACCCAGATTCCTGTTTGCAACGCCTGCCGCGACGGCCAGGAATTTCCCACCGCCATCACCATGGCGTTCCAGCCCATCGTCGATGTCGCCACGCGCAGCCTCTATGCCGGCGAAGCGCTGGTGCGCGGGGTCAACGGCGAGTCGGCCGGCAGCATCCTGGCGGCGGTGGATGCGCGCAACCGCTATGCCTTCGACCAGGCTTGCCGCATCAAGGCGATCGAATGCGCCGCGCAGATCGCACTGCCCACGCTGCTGTCGATCAACTTCATGCCCAATGCGGTCTACAACCCCGAGCATTGCCTGCGCGCCACGCTCTCGGCTACCGAACAATACGGCTGGCCGCTGAATGCCATCATCTTCGAGGTCAGCGAGCAGGAGCACCTCACCGACCCGGCCCACCTGCTCGACATCCTGCGCACCTACCAGGCCCGCGGCCTCAAGACCGCCATCGACGATTTCGGCGCCGGCTACGCCGGGCTCGGCCTGCTGGCCGACTTCCAGCCCGACCTGCTCAAGCTCGACATCGCCCTGATCCGCGGCGTCGACACCAACCGCAGCCGCCAGGCCATCGTCCTGCACGTCACCCGCATGTGCGAAGAACTCGGCATCACCGTCATCGCCGAAGGCATCGAACAACCCGACGAATCCCGCGCCCTGCGCGACATGGGCATCCACCTGCAGCAAGGCTACCTGTTCGCCAGACCACAGATCGGCGCGCTACCGCAGGTGCACTGGCCGCAGTAAACAGGCGCAGGCGCAAGAAGCAAGCCAATCGCGCACCCATCGGCACAATCGCAATCGCCCAACACACCATCCGCCCCCGAAGACATCGCCCAGCACGCAAGCCGCTTCCCGCTTCCCGCTTCCCGATTCCCGATTCCCGATTCCCTATTCCCCAGCACTGGCAAGTTCAGAGACCGGCACCGGGTTGGCCTGATGCGCCAGGTATTGATGGACCTGCGCCACCACCGCCGCGCCCTCGCCCACCGCGGCGGCCACGCGCTTGACCGAGCCGGCCCGCACATCGCCGATGGCGAATACACCCGGGCGATTGGTTTCCAGCGGCAGGCAGGCCGGCACGCCATCGCCGCGCGCGGTGCCGGTAATGACAAAGCCGCGCTTGTCGGTTTCCACGCAATTCTGCAGCCAACCGGTATTGGGGTCGGCACCGACGAACAGGAACAGGTGGCGCAACTCCACCCGTGTGGTCGCACCATCTGCGCGGGTACGCAGGACGGCTGCCTGCATGCCGCGATCGGGGTCACCGTCCAGCGCGGCCACTTCGGTGCCGGTATGCAGCTGCACATTCGGCAACGCAGCGATGCGCTCGATCAAGTATTGCGACATCGACGCTTCCAGCCCGTCGCCGCGGATGATCAGGTGCAATTCCTCGACCCGCGGCGCCAGGAACGCCACCGCCTGCCCTGCAGAATTACCGCCGCCCACCAGCGCCACCACGCCGCCCTCGCACAGGCGCGCTTCCACCGGCGAAGCCCAGTACGACACGCCGTGGCCTTCGAAGCGCTCCAGCCCTTCGATGTCGGGGCGTCGATAACGCGCACCGGACGCAATCACCACGGTGCTGGCCAGCACCTGTTTGCCATCGGCCAGGTCCAGATGCAGCGCACCGTCGTCGCGCCCGCACTCCAGCGTTGCCGCTTCGAGCGGGATGGCCAGCTCGGCGCCGAATTTCAGCGCCTGGTTATACGCACGTCCGGCCAGCGCCTGGCCGGAAATGCCGGTCGGAAAGCCCAGATAGTTTTCGATGCGTGCCGAGGCGCCGGCCTGGCCGCCGATGGCGCGCTGGTCCAGCACCAGCACCGACAAGCCTTCCGACGCCGCATACACCGCCGTCGCCAGGCCGGCCGGGCCGGCGCCCACAATCGCCACGTCGTAGCGCTTGTCCGGGTCGATGTCAGGGGTCATGCCCAGGCAATGCGCGGCCTCGGCATCGCTGGGCTGGCGCAGCACGCGGCCACTGGGGCACACCATCACCGGCAGGTCGTGCTCCAAGATGCCCAGCCGCTCCACCAGCGCGCGGCCGTCGTCGTCGGAGACATCCATCACCGTGTTGGGGTAGCCATTGCGGGTCAAAAAGCCCTGCAAACGGGTCAGATGCGGGTCGTCCGGCTCGCCGATCAACACCGAGCCGGAGGCATCGCCTTCGATCAACCCGACCCGGCGCAGGATCAACGCACGCATCACCACTTCGCCCACTTCGGCCGAACTGATCATCAGCGCGCGCAGATGTGCGGTGTCGAACGGCAGCGCCAGGCAACCGTCCGGCCCGGCGCGCCCGGCCGCCAGCGACGCGCGCCCGGCCAGCTGGCTCACCTCGCCGGTGAACTGGCCGGGCGTGTGCAGGGTGATCGGTTTTTCATTGCCCAGGCCGTCGCGGCGCACCACTTCGATGGCGCCTTCCAGCACCACCCACACCGGCGCATGCGCATCGCCCACTTCGAACACGGCCTCGCCAGCGCCGAACCGCTGCGCCGGCCCGCTGGCAAAGCGCCGCGTGATCGCCAACTGGCCCGCATCCAGCTCGGGAAACATCTGATGGTGGCGGGTCTCGTCCAGAGGCATGGATCGGCAGCGTTTGAAGGGGGGATTGCATGCAAGCATGCGCAGTGGTGACGGCGATGGCAATCACTCGAAATAGGCACGGCAGCGCATGACACGCAGCACACGCGCCGCAAGCGCACGCGAGCGGATGTGGCAGCCGTTTGCGCACGGCCACGTCCTGGCGTGACGCTCGCACAGGCGAGCGCCACCGGGCCATCACATCTGCACGCGCATCACGGCGACGGCGGCTCCCAGTGCGGCCCATGCCGGCCTGCGGCCATGCGCTCGGCCGGGCGCACGCGAAACACCACACTCAGGCGTTCGCCCACTGCGCGGCTGGTCTTGGGAATGCCGTGGGTATGCGTTCGCTGCGACGCATGGCTCATCGCCAGCAGACTGCCCGGCGCCAGCTCCAGGCCAATGGCGCGCGCATGGCCAGTGTTGGCACGCAGGTTCATGCGTCGCGGCGTTCCCAGTGACACCAGCGCAATCGGATACGGCGCCACCAGCGTCTGCAGCGTGTCGTGATGCATCGCCACGCTGTCGCGCCCGTCGCGGTACAGGTTCAGCCCTACCGCGTTGTACGGCGCGGGCACCACCGCCTGCACCGCATCGAGCAGGCAGTGCAACGGCAAGCCGGCAGGCAACGCGCCATCCAGCCGGTAGGAGGCCAGTAGACGCGGCACCTCGACCATGCGGTCGTACATCTCGCGCCGCTGGCTGCGCCAGTCCACTGCATCGCGCAGCGCATCGAAGCACGCCTGTGCCAGCGCCGGCGCAAACAGCTGCGGCCAATAGCGCACGCCGCCTTCGGCATCGTCCAGCACCTGCAAGGGCGTGGTGGCAGTGTCGAATAGATCCATCGCTGCCATATGCGGGCGGGCGCTGGCGATTTCAGCACCACGCCCGCGTCACGCCGTGCAGCAACCCGACCAGTTCAGCTTCACGCAGCGGTACCCAAACAGCCGCGTCGTGTTCACGCCGGGCGATCAAGCATGCCTGTCCAACGTTGTGGAGCTCTCGCATGCATCGCACTTCTCCTGCCCACGTGGTGATCTCCGGCGCCTCCAGCGGCATTGGCCAGGCCACTGCCGAAGCCTTTGCCGAACACGGCGCGCGCCTGGTGCTGGCTGCACGCGGCGAAGACGCCCTGCAGGCCGTTGCCGAACGCTGCCGCGCACGCGGCGCCACCGTGGTGGTGGTGCCCACCGACGTCAAGCACGCCGACCAGGTCAAGGCACTGGCCGCCGCCGCACAGAGTTTCCTGGGCCGCATCGATCTGTGGTTCGGCAATGTCGGTGTCGGCGCGGTGGGCAAATTTCACGAGGTGCCGATCGACGCCAGCGCTGCGGTCATTCACGCCAATCTGCTGGGGCGCATGCACGATGCGCACGCGGTGATCCCGATCTTCATCGCGCAGGGCCATGGCGTTTTCGTCAACATGATTTCCTCCGGCGGCTTTGCACCGACGCCCTATGCGGCAGCGTACAGCGCCAGCAAGTTCGGCCAGCGCGGGTTTTCCGAAGCGCTGCGTGCCGAGCTGGCCGACTACCCGCGCATCCATGTCTGCGACGTGTACCCGTATTTTGTCGACACGCCCGGCCTCACCCACGGCGCCAACTACGTAGGCCGGCGTCTAGGCGGCCCGCCGTTGATGTTGGACATCCGCACCGTGGCTGCAGCGGTGCTGCGCCTGCTCGACCGCCCGCGCGCCACCGTCGTGCTGGGCGCGCCCGTGCACGCAATGCGCGCCGCACACGCACTGGCGCCCAATCTGCTGGCCCGCCTCACCCATCGCGTGTTTACGCGTTACTTCGCGCAGGCACCGCGCGTGCTGCAATCCAGCGGCAATGTGCTCGGCCCGCCGGCCATTGCAGGAGGCATCGACGGTGGCTACCGCAGGCGCGCCGCAGCGCATCCACGTTCGCCCCGCAACACGCTGGTGATTGGCGCGGCAGCAGCGGGGCTTGCGGCCCTGGCGGTACTGGCGCTGCGGCGACGTTGAGGCGCCGCCATCCTGCTGCCGCAAAGGCTGGGCAACGCGTTGCATGCGACAGGCGGTAGAGACGCCGGCTGGCAGGTAGACATCTTGCCGTGTGCAACGGATACCCGGCCGGCAGCGTTGCCGACAACAGCGTGCCTGCCGGTCCGTGCTGAACAAATCTGTCCGGCGTCTGGTCGTGTGGCGAACCCAACCGACAGCGCACTGCTGCCTGCGCCGCGACCATGTGGCTCGCCGGGGCGCTGTGCTACGGTCCGGCGCTGCATCCGCCGGAGCCGTTCGCATGCCGCATCGATTGATCGCATTTCCTCGTCTGCGCTGGTTGCTGCTGTTGACCAGTCTTGCGGTCGTCACCGGCAACGCGGCAGCCCGCACGGCCGAGTCTGCCTTTGCCGCCGTGGACCTATTCATCGGCACCGGTGGCGAAGGCCACACCTATCCCGGTGCCACGGTCCCGTTCGGCATGGTGCAGCTGAGCCCGGATACGCAGATCAAACCGCGCAAGGAGGCCTATGGCTGGGCTGCGGGTTACCGGCATAGCGACACCACCATCGTCGGCTTTTCGCATACGCATTTTTCCGGCTCCGGGCATTCGGACCTGGGCGACATCCTGCTGATGCCGCAGGTGGGCGAGATCAAGCTCGAACGCGGCGATGCCGCCATACCGGGTAGCGGCTACACCGCGCAGTTCGATCACGCCAGCGAACAGGCGCAGCCCGGCTATTACGCGGTCACCCTGAAAGACCGCAACATCCGCGCCGAACTCACCGCCAGTGCGCGCGTGGGTGTGCATCGCTATCAGTTTCCCAAGGGCGTACCGGCACATGTGCTGGTGGACCTGCGCACCAGCCTGTACGACTACCCCGGCAAGGTGCAGTGGTCGCGGCTGCGGGTGCGCAGCGATGGCACGGTGACCGGCTTTCGCGAGACACGCGGTTGGGCGCCCGGCCGGCAGCTGTATTTCGCCATGCGCTTCTCGCGCCCGCTCACTGCCACGCAACTCCACGACACCGAACAGGACATCCCCTACAAAGGGTTCCCACCGCCGGGCGAAAAGAATCCTGCGCAGCGCGCGCAGATCGAAGGCCGGCAACTGGTCGGCGTATTCGATGTCGCCAACGACGGCACGCCGCTGGTGGTGAAGGTGGCGCTCTCGCCGGTCAGCGAGGCCGGTGCCATCGCAAACCTCGATGCCGAAATGCCCGGCTTCGATTTCGATCGCGTACGCGCCGATGCACGCGCGCAATGGACGCAGGCGCTGTCGGCGATCGATGCACAAGGCACCACGCAACAGCGCACCCAGCTCTACACCGCGCTGTATCACACCCTGCTGGGGCCAACGCTGTTCATGGACAGCGACGGCCGCTACCGCGGGCCAGACAATGCGGTGCATCAAGCAACTGGCTGGACCAACTATTCCACCTTCTCGCTGTGGGACACCTACCGCGCCTTGCATCCGCTGCTCACCCTGGTGCAGCCGGCACAACGCAGCAGCGACGTGGTCAATTCGCTGCTCGCCTCGCGTCGCCAAAGCGCCTACGGCATCCTGCCGGTATGGGCATTCCACGGCCTGGAAACCTGGTGCATGATCGGCTACCACGCCGTCCCGGTGATTGCCGACGCGTACATGAAAGGCATCGGCGGCTTCGACGCAGAGGAAGCCTTGCATGCCATGGTCGCGAGCGCCAACTACGGCCCGTACGATGGCATTGCGCAATACCGTGAGCTGGGCTACGTGCCCATCGACGAAGAAGGCGAAGCCGCCTCCAAGACGCTGGAATACGCCTTCGACGACTGGACCATCGCGCGCATGGCCGACAAGCTCGGCAAGCCCGCCATCGCCGCAGAATTCAGCCAGCGCGCCGGCAACTGGAAGCATGCCTTCGACCCGGCCACCGGCTACATGCGCGCGCGCACCCGCGCCGGCACCTTCCGCGAGCCGTTCGACCCGTCTGCCAGTGGCTACGGCAGCGACTACACCGAAGGCAACGCGTGGCAATACTCCTGGTACGTGCCGCAAGACGTGGCCGGGCTGGCCGCCGCGCATGGCGGCGAAGACAAACTCCTCGCGCGCCTGGATGCGGTGTTCGATGCGAAGGTGGACCCGAAGATCTTCGAGCACATGGAAGACATCACCGGCCTGATCGGCTGGTATGCGCATGGCAACGAACCCAGCCACCACGTGGCCTATCTCTACGCCTATGCGGGCCAGCCTTGGCGCACGCAGGCGCGCCTGACCCAGATCATCGGTAGCCAGTATCACGCCGGCCCCGAAGGCCTGGCCGGCAACGACGATCTCGGCCAGATGTCGGCCTGGTATGTGTTCACCACGCTGGGCTTCTACCCGGTGGCGCCGGGCAGCAATCAATACATCATCGGCCGCCCGTTCCTGCCGCGCGCCACGCTCAATCTGCCCAATGGCAAGCGCTTCAGCGTGATCGCCGATGGCCTGAGCAAGGCGCGCAGCTACGTCGGCAGCGTCACCCTCAACGGCCAGCCGCTGACCCGCGCCTACCTCACGCATGAAGAAATTCAGGCCGGCGGCGAGTTGCGCTTCCGCATGCAGGCCACGCCGAACACGCAATGGGCCACCGATCCGGCGCAGCGGCCGTATTCGATGTCGACGCAGACGCGCTGAGTCAGTAGTGAATGCCCATGCGTAGCCCGCAGGCGTCGCGCTCCACCACCGTCGGCAGGCTGCCGGCGGTACCTGCGGCAATGCGCTGCGCGCTCCAGCAGGCCACCAGGGCATCCAGCACATCGTCCGGCTTGGCCAGCGCACGCGGCACGCGCTCCAGCAACGCGGCCACCTGCCTGGCGCCATAGCATTGGCCCAGCAAGGCGGCGCGCTGTTGGTGGCCCGCATTGCTCTTCTTGCCTGCCGCCAGGCCGTGCCCGCCGGCGAGCACGGCGAACGACACCTCCGGGTGCACCTCGAACACGCGCTCCGCCCACGGCGGATCGGCGCGCAAGGCATCGTCCCAGGCGCGAATCTTCGACAGCAGCGCAAACGACTGCACGCCAAAGCCACGCTGGCCGTCGTGATCCAGCACCCGATGCAACGCAGACGCTTCCACCTGCGTGGATGCATGCAGCATGCCGCGCAATGGCGCGGCAAAGATGCTGGATGCGCGGCGCCCACCCACAAAGCGCCGCGCCTGCACATCCGCAGCGCGGGGCGCGTGCTCGCTCAGACCGATCGGGATATCCACGCCCAGCACGGCGACGTCCCCCAATGCGCTCGCCACCGCGGCCACCGTGGGGTAGCCGGCAAACTGCAATCCATCGCCGGCCTGCCACACCGCCAGCCAGCCGCTGCCGGCGCCATCGATCCCTACACACTGCATTGCGGTCCTCCCGGTCGTGGCCTGCGTGTACGGCGCAGCAGCACCGCACGCGCGCCATCTGCGTGGCGCGTTCACATCATGCACAACATTCGTTCACCCGCACGCATCGCTATGGTTTCCAGACTGCTCCGCATCGGCCGCAGCACGCTGCGGCACTGCCATCCCCCACTGCAGGAGCCAGCGCATGTCCAGCACCAAGAACCAGTACGAAATGCAAAACCCGCTCACCCAGTTTCCGCAACCGAAGTTCCCCGAGCAGACCCAGGAAGCGCCGGGCACCATCCATGCATTGCAGCCCAAGGCCGACCACGGCGAGCAGAGCTACCAGGGCTTCGGCCGCCTGAAGGGCCGCAAGGCGCTGATCACCGGCGCCGACTCGGGCATCGGCCGCGCCACTGCAATCGCCTATGCGCGCGAAGGCGCGGACATCGTGCTGAACTACCTGCCGGAAGAAGAACAGGACGCTGCGGAGGTGGTGAAGTTGATCGAGGCCGAAGGCCGCAAGGCGATCAGCATCCCTGGTGATCTCAAGGATGAGGCTTTCTGCAACCAGTTGGTCGCACGCGCGGTCAAGGAGCTCGGTGGGCTGGATCTGCTGGTCAACATCGCCGGCAAGCAAACCGCGATGAAAGACATCGCCGACATCACTACCGAGCAGTTCGACGCCACCTACAAGACCAATGTGTACGCGATGTTCTGGCTGTGCAAGGCGGCCATCCCGCACCTGCCCCCGGGCGCATCCATCATCAACACCGGCTCGATCCAGTCCTACCAACCCTCACCGACGCTGCTGGACTACGCGTCCACCAAGGCGGCCATCGTCAACTTCACCAAGGGCCTGGCTCAGCAGGTCGCCGAGAAGGGCATCCGCGTCAACGCCGTCGCCCCCGGCCCGGTGTGGACCCCGCTGCAACCCAGCGGTGGCCAGCCGCCGGAAAAGATTCCCGAGTTCGGCTCGGAAACCCCGCTCAAGCGCGCCGGCCAGCCGGTAGAGATGGCGCCGTTGTATGTGATCCTGGCTTCGCAGGAGTCCAGCTATGTCACCGGCGAAGTGTTTGGTGCCACCGGCGGCTTGCTGCTGTCCTGAGTTAGCTTAAAGCGCACTTCCAGCGTCACGCCACCAGAACCCCGCCGATCGCTGCATGCGCAGTGGTCGGCGGGGTTTTCTTCGGTGGCGTTTTTGGTATTGGCGGCAGTCTCGAATGCTGATGCATCAGCAAGACCGAACCGCAAGGTAGTTCGACCAGCTAAGCAAAGACGGCTTCGATCATGCGAGCTCCCCTTCTCCTACCGGGAGAAGTTGCCCGAAGGGCGGATGAGGGCACGCACCCCCACCAATGCTCCGCCCACGGCCTGCGCTTATTGCGTCATCACCACCGTCTGGATCGCATGCGCGGGAATCTCCAATTCACTCGATGCCTCGCCCACGTACAGGTTGTAACGGATCGCCACATCGCTGGCATTCATCACCACCGTCGCCAGGCTGCCATCGGTGTTGAGAAAGGACGTCGTTGCCAGATTGCTGCGGCTGCTGGCCGCACTCACCCGCCGCGCACCGGGGCGGATGAACTTGGAAAAGTGGCCGATATACCAATAGCTCGGCGTGTAGATCACCTCGCCGGTGCGCGTGTCGGCATGCACCGGCGCAAAGCAATAATTGCCCACGTGGTTCGGCCCGCCATTTTGATCGAGCAGGATGTTCCAGTCGGTCCAGCCCACCGCCCCATGATTGAGATCGTTGATGATGGCGGTGCCATAGCGCTCACCGTTGGGCCAGTACTGCAACTTTGCCGGGTCGAACTTTTCCACCGCCGCTTCGGTCAGCAACAGCGGCTTGTCCGGGTACGCCTGTGCCACGGCTGCGACGTTCTCCACCATCGGCGCGAACCCGGCCCAGGTCTCGTACCAGTGGAAGCCCATGCCCCACGCGTATTTCGCCGCTTCCGGATCGTCGAAGATCACATGCGCACGGTGCAGCATCATGTCGCGGTTGTGGTCCCACACGATGATCTTGCGGTCGCCATAGCCCGCCTGCTCCATCGTCGGGCCGAGGTGGTTCTTCAAAAAGTCGCGCTCTTCCTCCGCGGAAAACACCATCGACTCCCAGGTCTGCACCGCCATCGGCTCGTTCTGCAGGCTGATGCCCCAGATCGGGATGCCGGCCTTTTCGTAGGCCGCAATAAAGCGCGTGTAGTAGGTGGCCCAGGCCTGCGCATACGCGGGTAGCAACTTGCCGCCCTTGAGCATGTTATTGCTGTCTTTCATGAACGCCGGCGCGCTCCACGGGCTGGCAAATGTCGTCAACTTGCCGCCGGCCGCCGCAATGGCCTGGCGCAGCATCGGGATGCGATAACGCTGATCGTGCCTGACCGAAAAGCTCTTCAGCGCCGCATCGCCTTCCTTGATGTAGGTGTAGCTGCCGCTGCTGAAATCCGAGCTGTGGATGGTGGTGCGCGCCAGCGTATAGCCGATGCCCTTTTGTGGGTCGTAGTAGGCAGTGAGCAAGGCGCGCTGCGCAGGCTTGGGCAGCCTGGCGAAGGTCTCGGCACTAGCATCGGTGATCGCCCCGCCGATGCCCAGCACCTCCTGGAAGCGCCGCTGCGGATTGACGAAGATGGAGTTCTCCTTCTCGGTCAACGCATGCCCGGCCGTGGGCGCATCGACAGTGCTGACACGCATCTGCTGCGTTGCGCCCTGGGCGGAGGTGTAAACGCGTAGTGCACCGGCGGCGGCTGGCGGAACAGCAGCATCCGCAACCGCAGCTTCTACCGCCTTCGATGCGGGCGTGGATGCAAACGATGCCGTCGATGCCTGCATCGGAATCGGCGTTGCTGATGCTGATGCTGTTGCTGCAGATGCAGATGCAGATGCAGATGCCAATACCAATACAGCTTCAGTCGCAGTACCCCATACCCCCAGAACCCCCACCATCGACCACGCAATCGCTCGCTTCACCGTGCACCCTCCCAGGTTGGTGACCAAGCCTAACCGACCAACGCGGCGCAACATCGCGCAACAAACGAGCGCAACCATGCATCCTTCCACGATCGGACACTCCCTTCTCCCCTCGGGAGAAAGTGGCCCGAAGGGCCGGATGAGGATACATCTGCCAGGGGTGCAACCCGCCCCCGGCAATCAAGGCAACAACCTAAACCCCAACTGGAAAGACAGCACCACGCCTTCAGCAAACGTACCCTCACCCCAACCCTTTCCACGCTGGAGAGGGGCTTGATCTGCGCGCCGCATCACCGCGACGAGCGTCGATCAGCGGCGCGCCAACCGATTCAAAATCCCAGGCACTTCCAACCCAAGTTCGCGCGCCAAAAACCCCACCGGCCCAATCCGCCTGGCCAACTGCCTGCCCGCGGCCGCATGCACAAACACGCCCCATAACGCAGCGGTCAACGCATCGCAGCCGCGCGCGGCAAACCCGGCAATCAACCCGGCCAGCACATCGCCAGACCCGGACGTGCCCAACCCGGACGCGCCCCCGCGATGCATCCACACCACTCCATCCGGGCCGGCAATAAAACTGTCCGCGCCCTTGACGATCACCACGCTGCGCAGCTTCTGCGCAAACTTCAGCGCGTACGCGCCCGGCGCCGCTTCCACCGCCGCCTTGTCGTCGCCGGCCAGGGTCGCCATCTCGCCCGCATGCGGCGTCAATACGAAGGGCCGCCCGATCGGCGCCCGCAGGCCACGCGACAATGCACCGGCATCCAGCACCAAGGTGCACACCGCCTGCTCGGCGGCACGCCTGACCATCGCCGTGGTGGTGGCCGACGACGCCATCCCCGGCCCGATCACTGCCGCATCGCAGGCCGCCATCGCCCCGTCCAGCGCGCGATGCCCACGCACGATCTCACCCTGCCCGTTTTGCGCCAACCCCAGCACCAGCGCCTCCGGCACCGCCAAGGCCATACCCGGCGCCACACTGGCGGCGGTGGCGATCTGCAGCTTGCCCGCACCGGTGCGCAGCGCCGCCTCGCCGGCCAGCAGCACCGCACCGGGCACGCGCATCGAGCCGCCCACGATCAACACGCGCCCGCGCTGCTCCTTGTCGCCACCCGGGGCCGGCAACGGCATCGACCGCAAGGCAGCCGCGGTGAGCATGCGCACGCGCGGGGTGGCCATCAGCGCGCCCCGGCCGGGCGGTCGGACTCGGTGGTCACCGGCTCGTCGGCCAGCTCCGGCGGCACGAACTTGGTGCGCAGCAATTCCAGCGATTGCCCATCGGCCGCAGCCGCGTATTCGGTGACGCCGCAATTGGGCACATCGCCTTCGCGGTCGATACCCAGGATGGTGGCCTCGTCCATCCGCTCGATCAGGTAGCGGAAGCAATTGACAATCACCTGATGCCCCACGATCAGCACGCGCGCGCCCACATGGTTGCGCTGCAGATCGCCCACCACCCCGCGCAGACGGAAGATCACATCGCACCAGCTCTCGCCACCGGGCGGGCGAAAGTAGAACTTGCCCACCAGCTTGCGCTGCTCGGCCAGCTCCGGAAAGGTCGCAAGAATACCGGCCGTGGTATAGCGATCGAGCACGCCGAACTCCTTCTCGCGCAAACGCTCGTCCACGCTGACCGACTCGGCCGGCTGCCCCAGCGCACGCGCCACCGCAGCGGCGGTCTGGCGCGCACGCACATAGGTGGAACTCAGGATCAGCGTCGGGCGCTCGTGCTCGGGCAAACCGGCCATCCACGCCCCCAACGCCTCGGCCTGGCGCTCGCCCAGCGCCGACAACGGCACATCCGCATCGCGGTGCTCCAGGTCGATCAAGGCCGAGCCGTTGGACTCGGCCACATCGCGCGCCACATTGCCCGCGCTTTGCCCATGCCGCACCACCCACAACCGCGCCGGCCACTGCGCCGAGACACCGGCTACCGCACTGTTCTCACTCACATGCTTCTCCTGCACAACGTCGACCTCACGTGTCGCACAGCCGCCGTGAAAACATGGTCGACCAGCGCATCTGTGACCGGTGTTTCAATACGCACGCGCATCCATGACTGATGGCATAGCAACAAGCGAACGCAACGGATGGGTAACGCCGCGCCGGTATACTGCAGCCCCCCGACACCCTGCTGCCCATGTCCAACGTCCTGTTGCTGCGCACGGCAAAAGAGCGCGAAGAACTGCTGCTGGAAGAGGTGCTGGACGCCACCGAGCAGTGCATCGACGTCATCGGCCTGAGTGCCACCAGCTTCGAGCTGATCGCCGAGCGCGCCAAGGTCAGCTGCGGCAGCCTGCTGCAACGTTTCGAAGACAAGGACGCGCTGGTGCGCGCATTGCTGGAGCGCAACTACATGCGCGCCATCCGCCAGATGTGGCTGGTGGAACGCCCGGCCAACGTGCACGTGGTGGATTTCATCGCCGGCCTGCTCGAAGAATGGCTGCTGCAGGAAATCAACATCAAGCGCACCCGCATCGACCTGGAACTGCACCTGGCCACCCTGCGCGACCCGGTGCTGGCCGCCTTCATGCGCCGCCAGAGCGCATCGCTGATCGAACACCTCAGCGCCCTGCTCAAGCGCCTGCTGCGCGGCCACGCCGACCCGGCCAGCAGCGAACAGGAATTCCAGGCCCGCGTCTTCGCCGTCGCCGCCATGTGCGGCGGCCTGCACAGCGTGATGACCAGCGGCATGGAACTCAACCGCATGCATTTGCAGCTGATCCTGCGCGAGAGTCTGTCGGGGATTTTGAAGTCTGCGCCGGTGTAGCGCCGCTAAGCCACCGGATCTGACGGACAGCGCTACGCGGATGGCTTGGCACCGGGAATCGATCGGATAAGATCACCCCACATACCAAGGAGGGATGCCATGCGTGAGCGAGTCTTCAGTAAGGGAGCTGGATCGCTAGCGCTTTTTGCAGCGCTTGCCGTCTTCAGCTGGTCCGTCAGTGCGACGAGCACGGTAGTCACCTTCCACACGCCGGACAACCAATACGAAGTGGAGCTCTACGTTGGCGGCGGCTCCGAGGAGAGCGGCGGAATTGCGGGCGCAATGATCAAATGGCCCGGCTACGAACATATGGGCCTACCCTTCAACGGGGTGAAGTACCACATGGACAAAGCGATGACCCGCGCTGGCGCCAAGTACATGAACCCCGGTGACCCAAAGGTTCCTCCATCTTTCAGTCTTGAGATTGAAGGGAACAAGGGCCGCCTCTTTGTGGGCAAGCGCGTCATACCAGGGACGGCATCATGGATTGTTGGTCCTTACGCCCCTGAGAGCACGTGGGAACCAAGGCACATGCGCAAGGGCGGACAATAAAGCGCCCTTTACGCAGCGCATGGCTGGCCCTCTTTCTACGATTAAGGCTGCTTCAACAGTCCATGCGCATTCTACTGCCGCTACAGCGTCGAACTCGGCTACGACTTCATCAGAAGTTAGGAACTGAGCGTCAGGAACACCTGCCACTAGCGTGAGTTCAACGGCATCGACGGATACGTCGACACCATCAGCCTGGGCGGCAGATTCTGCTTCTAAGCGAGTAGACATCGGTAAAAGATCAACGGCAGGTTGCGCAATCAGCCTGCCGTCTTTGTCTGCCAGCCATCACACCTTGCGCTCCACCGCCGCAGGCCATTGCACCTCTTCCAGCACATGGGTCACCTGCGTCGCCAGTAGCTCCAGACAGACCGCCAACTCATCCATGCAGATAGCCGGCTGCCGCGCCCGCTCTTCGGCCTGCGTGCGTGGCTGCGCCAAACGCGCCAGAAAGCGCATGTGGTCGCGCAGTTGCTGCAAACGGTATTGCGCGCCTTCTGGCAGGTAGTAACCCGGGTATGACTGCGCATCTCGTACAACGTCCGACATGGCCTGCTCCTCATTCCATGGAATCAGCCCGCCCGTCGCAGCGCGACGGACGGGAAGTCGGGAGGCTCGAAACCGCACACAGCCGGCGGGCGTATTCCCCTTGCGGGTGTTGTATTAGCCGCCCTCCCGACGCAGAGCATCGCGTCGGTTGCACCTACAGAACATGCAGGCACAAAAAACCCACCGATATGACGGAGGTGGGTACCGCTGTGTGCGGAGTTTCGAGGCTCCGTGGGGCGATCGTGCTACTGGCAAGGCTTGGCGTCAAGGCTAGCCGGCAATCGACGCAGTGACCTCTTAGCAGCGAGCCGACCAGAGCGCGTGTAATCCACCAGCTCGGCGGCACCGCCACAAGACCAGCCAAATCGCGTAATTGGCGCAACCAATCAGATCTTTCAAATCCCTTCTACGTCCATCCCATGCTCGGCAAGCCACGCCTTACGCTGCGCATAGTCCGGCATCGCACGCTCCAAACGCAGCCAGAACGCCGGGGTGTGATGTGCCTCATGCAAATGCGCCATCTCATGCACCAGCACGTACTCGGCGATGCGGGCAGGGAGCAAGATGGTCTTCCAATGGAAGTACAACCAGTCGCCCTTGCCACACGAACCCCAGCGGTAGCCCAGGTCCTGCACCTTGACGCCCGCCGGCGCGACTTCCATCCGGGCCGCATGCTCCAACATGCGCGTGGACAGCCAGGCTTTGGCACGCGCCCCATACCATCGGATGAAATGCTCCCTGGCCTCGGGCAAGGCCTCCGACGCCAGGCAGAAACGCCCGGCGGCCAGCTTCAGCGGCGTGGTCTGATCGGACATCATCTTCAGCCGGTAGCTCCGCCCCAGGTAAAGAAAGCCCTCGCCACCCACGAACTCCTTGCGCGGTGCATGGCGTTGCAGGCGATCCTTCTCCGCCAACCGGGTGTAGATCCAGAAGCGCTTTTCCTGCACAAAGGCACGTAACCTGGACTCTGCCACGTCTGGCGGTGCAGACAGCACCAACGCGCCATCACGCTCGACGGTGATCTCCATCGTCCGGCGGCGCGCACTGTGTCGCACCGTAAACAGCAGATCGTCCACCTGCAGACTGGAGGCTGTCATGGGTGCTCGCATGGCATCACACCTGCATCAACCGCGCGTGGCTGGCACGCGCCTGTTCCATCAGCTTGTCGGTGAGCAGCCCCGCCGCAGCTTCGTCCATCAGCGGGGGACGCAGCCGCATCAGACGGTCGAACAGCAAACCATTGAGCTGTTCCTGTGCCGCGCGCTTGTGCGGGCTCCAGATATTGCGGTTGCTCTGCAGCTCCTGCACCAACAGCTCGACCAGCTCCACGGTCACGTCCATCAACCGGAGCAGTTCCGTAAGGGGCGGCTCGCGCCCGGCACAGACCACGTCCATCACCGTGCGAAGAAACGGCGCGCAGTGCTCCGGCACACCCGCCGGCGCATCGGCAGCACCGGCGCTGCCGTTGCGCACGTCCTCCACCAGTGCCTGCAGCTGAGCAACCAGCTCGCTCCATTGCTCACCCAACGCCCGCAAGATCTCGTTCAATCGCTCGGAAAGCTTGCGGTACAGCACCGGGTCCTCGTCGGCGTGCTTGCGGATATGCGAGCGCACCGCGTGTTCCATTTCCGAAGCCTTGGCGCGGTCATTCGCGGCCCGGCTTACATGGGCATCGAACTGGGCATCTGTCAGCTGGATCGGCGCAATCTTCGGGTCGATGCCCAGCGAGATCACATGATCGTCGATCAGCTTGCGCACCTTGGCGCCCACGTCCTTCCCAAGCACCGGCGTGTCCTTGTAACGATTGCGGGCGCGCGCATGGATGTAGGCCAGGCGCTTGGCATCTGCCGAGAACGGCAAACCTTCCGGACGTGGCAACACCGTGTCCAGCGATCCAAGAAACGCCTTGAGCTTGACCACGAACTCCGCTCTGAGCTTCTCGTTACCGAGTGCATCCACACAGGCCTCGGTGTCCGCCAGCGAGTCGATACCCCGCTCGCGGAACAGCTCAACCACCCGCGCATGCCGATCGCGCAGCACAGGTACTTCGTCCTTCAAACTCGCCAATGCGCCAACCACATCTTCATCGGCGTAGGCAGCCAGCGCTTCCTTCAGGTGCTGGGCCACACCGTAGTAATCCACCACGATGCCGCGACGCTTGCCAAAGCCGGTGCGATTGACGCGCGCAATGGCCTGCAGCAACTCGGCCTCGCGAATGGGCCGGTCCAGGTACATCACGCCGGCAATCGGCGCATCGAATCCCGTCAGCAGCATCGACTTGACCACTAGGAACGCCAGCGGATCCGCCTTGGTCATATCCGGATGCAGCAGCGGCTTCTTGAAGCGTTTGATCAGCGACTCATGGGTGGCACTGTCGGTCCAGTGCTTCCAGCCGGGATCATCGTTGTTGCTGCCGGAGATGATCGGCGCAAACTCGATACGCGCCAGCACCTCGCGATAGCGCCAGGCCTGCACAACCGCCCGCAGTTTCGGCGGCCGCAGGCACAGGGCCTCATCATCCATCCCTTTGTCCTGCGGGCTCAGCGCATCGGCTTCTTGCAGCAGCTCGTCGCGTGCAGCTTTCAAGGCGGCGAAATAGCGCGTGGCGGCCAGCCGGCTGTAGGCCACCACCTGGGCCTTGTAGCCATTGGGCAGGATGTTGGCGACGTAATGGCGCAGGATGTCGCGCGCCTTGTCGGCGATCAGCGCAGGCGCATCGAAAATATGACCCTTGGTGGCATATTTTTGTTTGATCGCTTCCAGCTCTTCCGGCGTGTGCTGACGGAACAGATCCTCGAACAGTTCGTCCAGGTCCGCACCATCCTTGATGGCGCCGTTGGCGGTACGCCCTTCGTAGAGCACCGGCACCGTCGCCCCATCGGCTTCAGCCTCCTTGATGGTGTAGCGGTCGATGAACTCGCCGAAGATCTCGTGTGTACGCTTCTTCTCGCCCATGATGATCGGCGTGCCGGTAAAACCGATGCGCGCGCAGTTGGGCAATCCGGCCAGCAGGTTGGCATGCAGGTCGCCGGCCTGGGTGCGATGCGCCTCGTCCACCAGCACCAGGATGGCCTCGTCATCGTTGAGCACCTCAAAGTGCTCCGCAGCCGCTTCGGCCTTGCCATACAGCGCCCGCGCCTCCTTGACCGCGTGTCCAGCAGCCGGCAGATCCTCGGCCTTCAGCGGCGCATCGTTGGCCGTGTCGCCATCGCGGTACTTCTGGATGGTGACGAACACCAACCCCGGCCCCTTACGCCGTGCCAGGGCTTTCAGATCTGACGTGCTGTTGGCCACCTCCACGGTTTCGCCGGTGAGCGTGGCGGTGACGGACAGCTGGCCTTGCAGGTCCTTGCGGTCGGTAACCACCACCACCTTGAAGCGTCGCAGCGCCGGCTCGGCGCGCATCTTGCGCACCAGGAACACCATGGTCAGCGACTTTCCCGAGCCCTGGGTATGCCAGATGATGCCGCCACGCTGATCGCTTTCGCCATGCTGCAGCCGGGTCTGGCCGCGCTTGAGCTTTGCGATCGCACGGTTCACCGCACGGTATTGCTGATAGCGGCACACAGATTTGATGGTCTGCCCGCCCACCTGCATGAACAGCAGGAAGTGCTTCACCACATCCAGCAGGTTCGCTGGCGCCAGCAGGCCGGCAATCAAACGCTCCTGCGCGTTGAGCTTCTGCTTGTCGAAGCGTTGCGCCGCCTCCGCCTCCGATCCCGCGCCGTCCGGCCCCACCACGGTCTTCCACTGCGCGAAGTGCTCGAAGCCCGCACCGATACTTCCCACCCGCGCCTCGTCCACGCAGCTGGCCACCAGCAACTGGTTGGTGGCAAACAGCGCCTCGTTGCCCTCGTTCTCGTCCACTTCCAGCGCGGCCTTGCGCTGGTTGCTGTAGCGGCGCAACTGGTCCACTGCCTCGCTCAGCGGCTCGGGGATGGACGGACTCTTGCACTCCACCACCACCAGCGGGATACCGTTCACCAGCAACACCAGGTCAGGCACGATGAAGGCCTTGGCGCTGTTGAAGCCGGGCGGGCAGTCCACGCGGTACTGGCTGACCACGGTGAAACAGTTGTTGCCCGGTGTGTCCCAGTCGATATAGCGGATCGTCTGCCCGCGCCCACCATCCCAGCCGGCCAGCCCGTCGACCGTCAGGCCCTTGATCAGCAGCTCGGTGGCTTGCTGGTTGGCCTCCATCAACTTGTGCGCGCCCAGGCGCGTGATCGCAGCCACTGCGTCAGCGAGGCGGGCGTCGTCCAGCCAGGGCTTGCCGTCCGGCCCCGGATTCAGGGCCAGCAAGTGCTCGCGCAGCCGGCCTTCCTGAACGACCTCGGCGAAGCCGCTCCGTTCTGTGGCGGCGGGGTCGTCCAGGCTGCCGGCCAGATGGGCCCAGCCCACCGCCTGCAGCTGCGCCACGAAAGGCTTCTCAACGTCTTCCAACTCCCAACCCATCAACGTCTCCCTGGCTGGATGCAGGCATCCATGAACATCCCAATATTTCCCAAAAACTCCCAAAAACTCCCAAAGAGCCCCAAAGCTTCCCAAAGCGCCCAGTTCGCCTGCCGACGACCAGTCAGTCCTCAGGTTCGATGGTGTAGTAGGCCGAACGGCGTGTCCCATGTTGGGACAGCCGCCCTTGCTCCTTTAACTGCCCCAACAGGGCCTTGGCCTGATCGGCGCCCAAGCGGCACAGCTCCATCACCTCGGCACGGCGGATCTGCCCGTGCTGCTGCACGTAGTTCAGCACCAACTGCGCGTTCTGCAGGCTCGTGAAGCCGGCTTGCCGGGTATAGGCGGCCTTGTCGCCCTGGCGCTGATACACGGCGGCCGACAGCGTGTAGCTGCGCGCGCGGGTCTGCCCGTGCGCCTCGATCAGGCCGGCCTCGGTCAGCGCCTCCAGCGTCCGCTTGGCGCTGGCCGGGTCTCGCTGGATGCGCGCGGCCAACTCGTCGGCGGTCACACGCTTGAGCTCGCGCAACGCGGCCAGCGCGATCAGGCTGTCGATCGGCAGTTCGCCATTGCTGCGCCGCTCCTGCTCCACCACCATCCGGCCGAAGTTGAGGTCCGCCGCACCGGTATCCAGCCGTACCACCACGCTGTGGCTGTCGGTGCGCGTGTAGTCCGGCGCCGGCCGGCCGAAGCGCAGCAGGCCGCGATAGATCGTGTCGACCCCGCGCCCCGAGCGCTCCACCACACCGATACGCTTCATGGCATCGGCCAATGCGCGGTTGCGTGGACGCGGCTCGGTGGTCAGCAGGTTGTCCAGCGTCACCCCATCCACCAGTCCGCCGGGGTTGCTGACCACCAGCGCGTCGTTCTCCAGCCGCACATGCACCGCCCCCAGGCGGTGGTAATCGCGGTGGATCAGCGCATTGGCCACCGCCTCGCGGTAGGCGCCCATGTCGACCTTAGGCACCGGCACGCGGAACAGGCCAACCTGCAGTTCTTCTTCCGGGTTGTACGGGCGGAAGTTGGTTTCTAGCCAGTCGATGGCCTGCAGCAGCGGCACGCGGCGGAACTCATTGAAGCGTACCGCCTGCTCGGCCAGCACCTGGAACGCAAACTCATGCGTGGCCACATGCTGGCGCAGCGCCTCGACCCGGCCGATCACCAACAGGCCACACAGCGTCGGCACGCGGCGGCCGTCGGGCTGGCGCGTCGTGAAGCCCAGCGCGCCATCCAGCGCCTCGTCGTCGAGCTCCAGCAGCACCCGGTCGCCGCCGTACTGCTGCACGGCCTGGCGTAGACGCTCGCGTTCCAGCGGATCGAAATCCGACAGCTGCGCGCCGGCCACCGGCTGGGCCGACGCATCGACCAGCCCCAGCTGCCCGAGGCGGCTGTCGCGCTCATGCGGCAGCATCGGCACGCACTCAGGCGTGCCATCGTGTTTCAGCCGGCGGCGCAGGTAGACGCCGCCGGCAGTCGCCACCACCGTGCCGGCCTTGGGCACCACGATCCGCGCGACGGGCACACCGTCGATCTCGACCGCATCTACCTGCACCGCAATGGCCGGTGACGTGCGCGCAGCGACCAGGCCGGCCAAGCCGGCCAACTGACGGTGATCCGCATGCAGGCCGGTCGGCCTGCCATCGTCTTCCACGCCCAGCCACAGCTCGCCGCCATCCGCGTTGGCCAGACACACCACGGCTTCGGCCAGCTCGGTGTCGGACAGCTTCCTACGGTCGCTCTTGAACTCGACCGTCAGCGATTCGGCGGGTGGCAGCGCGTGGATCATGCAGTGGCGGCATCCAGCAGTGGGGTGACGCGGACGCGGCCAGTGAGGAGGTCGTCCATGAGGCCGAATTTAAGATCGCGCAATGCTGATACAGCTTTCAGTTCGGAATCAAGATTGGTGCTATCAGCAGAAAGAGCATCCAGAATTCGAGCTTGCTCCTGCCCGTCTGGCATCGCAACGACAAGGTCGCGAACAATTCTTCCGCTTATCTTCACCATGCTTTCTGACGTCCCCACTGCGTGAGCCTGGATCTGCCTGCGCAGCATCGGGGATCGAAGGAAAAACTGCAGATACTGAGCACTGGTCTCAGCTGTTGGTTTCAATCGCATCATCAAGTCGGGATAGGCGCATGGAGTTCCAACATCCGTGTAGACGCCCACAAGCCCTACGAGTTGACGCGTATTCGCTCGACTCATGAGCAAATCACCATCAGACAGCATTACCGAATCGAGTCTCGCGTCTGCAAACGGAGCGTTCTTCAACTGACTTGACTCAAATCCAAAACCCGTTAGGCATCCAAGGCCCAACATCTGGTAGCCCGTCCACTCTCCCGCCTCTTTCGGCGAATATCCATTCTTTGGTTTCTCAGACAACCAGAGTTGAAGTGGCCCTGCTTCCCAATCGCAAGGAATCCAACCGAGCGGCGAAGGCTTGTAGAGATGCGGCGCGTCGGAATGCGGCGGGCGCAGTACGCCGTTGGCGTCGATGCCGCGCGTCAGTAGGTCGTGCAGCAGGCCCTGCTTGACGGCCTTGAGCTTGGCGATCAGCGCCTCGGTTTCATTGATGGCGGCATTGAGGGTGTCGAGGATTTCCGCGATCTTGACTTGTTCTCGACTACACAAGGGAAGAGTGGCAGTGAACTCCTCGAGCTCGCTACGCTTTATGTGCTTCATGGTGCTGCCATGAGTCCGCTTTTCCATCTCAGCTACGGAAGCCCGAAGAACGTGGAAAAGTAGCTTTCGATCAACATCTTCTGATGGCGTCACCTTGAAAAGGTGCTGATTCAGCCACGCCGGCCCACCCTCCCACATCACAACTGCGAGCGTACCGCTCCACGAAAAGATCAGATCTCCATCCGTGATACGAAAAGCACTTGGCAGCGAGCCTGGGTAACGGTCTTCGACTTTTTGCGTCCCGGTAATCTGGGCAATACGTACGATGGGGAGGCCATGCTCAGCCCAATGCTGCTTACTGAAGGCGTACCCGTTCGAATATTCGCCAAGCGAACTCAGGCTGCGACTCTGCCAACCATCCGGAAGAGCCTCAGACATACCCCAACCCCTTCAAGAAACCGCGCAACGCCCGCGCCGCCGCATCACGCTTGCCTTCGATATCCGCCAGCGTCACCCGGTACTTATCCCACCACGTCTCGAACGCGACCACCACCTGCTTGCGCTGCGCAGCGACATAGCGCTCGACGATGGCGCGCATGTCGTCGTGCAGGATGGTCAGCAGCAGCGTTGCGGCCGCTGCGTCGTCCAGCGCATCAACCTTGCGATCGAGCTCATTCGTGAAGCTGTCCTTCTGGACCTTGAGCTGCTTCTTGACTGCAGCCAGGTCTTTCTTCCAGGCCTTGAGCTGAGCCTCATCGACGGTATCTTCGTTCTCGTCCGCATCGGCCGGTTCGGCATCCCCGTCCTCGCCATCGGCGTCTTTCGCTGCCTTGGGGTCGGCCGCCTTGATCTGGCTGTCCAGCTCGGCCTTCTTCGCGTCCAGTTCGGCGATGGCCTCGACGAACTCGGCCAACAGGAAACGCACCAGCTTGTGGTCCAGTGGGTTGTCCTTGCTGGCCTTGTCCTCCAGTGCGGTGACGATGCTGGTGCGCCAGGCGTCGATGACGCCGCGGGCGCCACGCGCCATCAGGGTCTGGAATTCGTAGCGGGTCTGCACCCAGAAACCGGCGATGATGCCGCGCACCTGGAACGGATCGAGCAGGCCGATTGCTTCCAGCGCTTCGCTGAAGCTGGCCAGCAATTCGTGGCGCAGCGCGACCAGCGCAGCGGCGTCATTCTGGCGCCCGGCCAGCGCGGTGATGCGGGTACCTTGCGCCTGCCACCAGGCCTCGAACGCTTCGCGCAACGCAGCTTCCTTCGCCTGCAGGCCGGGATTGCCCTCGACTGCAGGTTTGAGTTCGGCGCGGGCGGTCAGCGTCGGCGCAAAATCGAGATACGCCGCGTCACGCGCAACGAACAGGTCCTGCGGATGCAGGCCATGCGCGGCGAACAGCGCAGCCTTGGCCTGCACCTCGGCCCTCGGCACGCCCCCGACCAGATGCGCGCGCACGTCGTGCGGTTCCGGTGCCGGGGCGTTGTCGGCATACCGGCGAATGTTGAGGTTGCAGCCGTTCTCCAGCAGCGTGGCGTTATCGACGATGGCGGAAAAGCCGTCGATGGCGCGGAATTCGTCGAACGTGGTGACGATCTTCTCGATGTGCTCAGGCAGCAGGTAGTTCTGTGCGCGCCCCTCGAAATACTCTCGGTCGGCATTGATGAAGATCACCTTGCCCCGGCGCTGTGCCGGCTTGCCGCTGACGCGGTTGCCACCGTGCTGCACCTGCTGACGTAGCACCAGGATGCAGGCGGGGATGCCGGTGCCGTAGAACAGATTGGGCGCCACGCCGATCACCGCTTCCAGCAGGTCGTCGGCAATCAGCCCGGCGCGGATGCGTGCCTCATCGCCGCCGCGAAACAGCACCCCATGCGGCATGACCGTGGCGATCATGCCGCCATCGCGGGTCACGGCCACCATGTGCTGCAGGAACATCAGGTCGGCCTTCTTCGCGCCCAGCGGCACCTGGCCGTAGCGGAAGCGCTCGGGGAACTTCGGCGCCCAGGCGGGGCTGCCGTCGGCGTTCTTGTCGGCGGTGCCCCAGTTGATCGAGAACGGCGGATTGGTCAGCACGCGGTCGAAGCGCTGCAGCTCGCCACCGGCGACATGCTGCGGCTCGGCCAGCGTATCCTCGTTGCGCAGATCGGCGGTGCTGATGCCATGCAGCAGCATGTTCATTTGGGAGATCGACCAGACCGTGCCATTGAACTCCTGCCCGAACAGATTGGCCTTGCGGCCGTCGCCGCCATGTTCGTCGATGTAGTCCTTGGACAGGATCAACATACCGCCCGATCCGCTGCAGGGATCATAGATGTCGTGATGCTGCTCGGGCTTGAGCAGCTGCACCATCATCCGAACCACCGAGCGGGGCGTGTAGAACTCGCCGCCTTTCTTGCCGGCGGAGTCGGCGAATTCGCCGATCAGGTATTCATAGGCCGCACCCAGCAGGTCGGGAAACTCGAAATCCTCGTTGCGCAGGCGATGCAGGGCGAAGTGGGTGA
Source organism: Xanthomonas cannabis pv. cannabis (assembly GCF_000802365.1). GTDB lineage: Bacteria > Pseudomonadota > Gammaproteobacteria > Xanthomonadales > Xanthomonadaceae > Xanthomonas > Xanthomonas cannabis. The sequence goes on along the minus strand of NZ_JSZE01000070.1, from coordinate 18,171 downwards.
TCAGCTGGCGCAGCTTGATGTCGGGGAGCTTGCTCTGGCCAACCTTGCGGGTGAAGTCGATGTGCTCCAGCACGCCTTCCAGGCTGTTGTTGGTGTCTTCGATCCCGGACAGCGCCTTGTTCAGCGCGTCGCCCACGTTCTGGTGGGCATCGTTGACCAGCGTCTGGTAGCGCGAGATCCGCGGAACCCAAAACGCACCCTCGACCTTGTACCAGCGCGGATTTTCGGCAGACGCCTTGGCTTGCGCATCGCTTTCGCCAGCGCGCTTGCGCTCGGCGATGACCTGCTCGCGGCGCTGCTCGAACACATCGGAGCAACGCTTGAGGAACAACATCCCGAAGATGTATTCCTTGAATTCGGACGCATCCATCTTGCCGCGCAGGATGTCGGCGGCCTTGAACAGATGGCGTTCCAGCTGGGGGAGAGTCAATGGCATGAATCAAATGTCTCTTTAGTAATGCTTAAATTCGAGTGACAGATCAGCATCAGTTTCGCCTCTCAGCACGGAGTGACGGCGCTAGATGATGCGTTTTTTGCAGGCATCTCACTGAGACCACCAGCTTTCTTCGCAGGGCTTTTGTCAGCTTTCTGCAGTAAGAAACCAGACGGGCTTCAATGGCAGTTGTGTGCGGGCAGCGTCACTGAGCTGTGCATAGTGCGTGGTCCATAGCTCCACCAACTTCCGCGCATCAATCAGATTGATGCGACGATGCGACTGCCGCGCCTCATAGTCGGCGTCCTTGGTGAAGCCGGACAGCGCGACGTACAGCCCGACATCGCCCTCCCCCAGAACCGCCATAAAGCTGCGCAGGCCCGTTACATCGATCCGCGGCGAGTTGGCATTGCGCTTGACCTGCACCTTGATGCGCGGCGGGCGGGTGCCGAGCGGGTCGTTGTAGGCGATGATGTCGGTGCCACCGTCCTTGCCGGGCGGTGCGACCCAGGCAACGTGGTAGCCCATCGCCCGTAGCAGCGAGGCCACGAGTTCCTGGAAGTCATACGGCGGCATCGCGGCAAGGTAAGCCTCGATCTCGGCCCATGCCATCTCTTCTGCCTCTTCCAGCGTGATGCTGGCCGATTCTTCGGTGAGCTCGCCTTCGGGATCGTCGACCGCGTCGGCAACGGGCTGGGCGCTCTTCCACTTCTTGTACAGCTGCCCCACTGCGCGAATAAACTCCTCTGGGTCCGGATACCCGTCCAGCGCCGCTTCCCCCTCTGGCGTGAGGGTCCAGATGCCTTTGTCCTTGACCAGCCAGCCGGCCTTGACGGGCGCCACGGTGCTAAAGCGCACGATCTTCTCGAAGCGACGGCCGCCAGTTTCGTAGTCGCCCGCTTCGTACTCGGTAAGCACGACCTGCTTTTCCAGTGCGGCCAGCGCGTCTGCGGCGCGCATGCCCTCCGGCTGGGTCTTGAGGATATGGAACAGCGCACGGGTCAATTCCCCCGTGCGGCGCCTGCTGATATTGGCCATCTACTTCCCCTGTGGCACGACGTTGGCGCGAACGCCGTGCTTAATGATAGTCGTCTTCACGCTGATGCCTGACTGCCAAAACGGTGACGACCTGATCGCTTTCCACCTCAAACAGCAGCACGTAGCCGCTGGCACCGAAACCGATCACCAGCTCCCGCAAGAACGGGTCCGCCAACCCCGCCTTGCGGCAGCTCAACGGCGCCAGTTCAAGCACGGTGACGCCATCGCGGATGGACTGCAGCGCACGTTCGGCCACGGTGAAGTCGCCTTCGGCACGCTGTAGCAGCCAGTCGTAGGGCCGCGCGAGATCGTCGCGCGCCTGCTGAGTGAAGCAGACGGAAAATCCCACGTTGGCTCAGCCCTTGCGCGCCTGGTCCAGTTTGGACTGCAGCCCGGCCAGCACATCCTTGGCGTCGATGTAGTGGCCCGACGCCTTCGCGCTGTCACGCGAGGCCAGCCCACGTTCAATGAAGGCTTCCTGCTGCTGCCGCTGCTGCACCTGGGCGCGCACGGAGTGCTCGACGAAGCTGGACAGCGTCTCGCCCTCTTGCAACACGGCCTCGGCCGCTTGGCGCAGCGCCGGGTCTACCCGGAGCGATGGAAGAGATGCGGATTTCATGGCCGGCCCAGTGCGTTGCAATTGCGATGCATCATCGCAAGCGAGCGGCAGTGCTTCAAGTTTTCTTTGCAGACCTAAGCCGACGATGCCGCAGCTACGCTGATGCAATAGTGCGTAGGCGCTGAAGCACGACGCTTGCGCGCTCCGGTTCGGCAACCAATCCCGGCAACGCGTTCACAAACGCCGGGTTATCCACTAGCCCCTCGAACACGTCGGCCACCCAATGCCGAAGATCTGCATGCTCCACGGCAAGCTCTTCCACCAGCTCGGCCCGGCCATCGACGACATTGAGGACGTCCTCCAGGTCGTGACTAGAAAGGAAGTCACTGTTGCCTCGGGTAACGAAGGCTTCGAGCTTGGTCGCCACGAATGCTGTCGCTGTCACCAAGCGGATGGACAGGCGATCGCTCAAGGCCACCACTTGGGCCGTCTCTACAGCATGGGCGTACCAGCGGTTGGAGAAACCAAGCACGCCGGCATCCACCGGCATCAGGTCGAAGATGACGCCCGACGCTTGGTGTACCCAGCGGCAGACGACGCCGCTCTGCATCTCGCGCGCAAAGCCCTGCGACTCCACACGCGCCTCGATACCGCGGAACCGGGACCAATCAAGATTGACCACCGCATCGACGTCATAGGTGGCGCGGACGTTTTCCGCCAATGGATCGGATACCAGCAGGCCAACAACTGCTCCGCCGAGGAAGACTACGTGTTCGCAAAGCTCGCCCAATGCATTCGCAATCACAAGCAGGTGCGGCAAATTAGGATCGTCAGAGCGCATCGCCAAGCCTCAGCAATTGTTTGAGATAGCGCGCCGCCAGCGCGCGCTCGCGGGCACGCCCGCTGCGTAGGGCGTCCTGCAGCGCCAGAAGTTGGTGCAAGGCAGGGTCGGCCAGCGCAGCGTTGGGCGCACCTGCCGACAACGGCGACAAGCTGGGGCCTTTGGCCGTGCCCTGCGCGCTTGGCCACACCGGTGCATCTCCTGGGGAGCTGGAAATGGCAGTGGACAGTGGGGGCACGCCGAAGGCCGTAGGAATGCCACGCCTTAGCGGCCCGATGACGGCAGGAAAGGCGTAACGCACGCCGTGGACCGCAAACTCGTGCAGCGCCGTGCGCACCGTCTCCCACTCGCCGCGACTTTTTTCCAGCGCCAAGCCGGATGCCACCGCGCGCTTGACGCTGCGATGCACCTGAGAAGGGCTCATGCCCAGCGCTTCTCCAAGGGATGCATACGTCCAGACCTGGCCCGCCTGGGCGACCTGCTTGTACAGCACCACTAGATCCTGTGGCTTCAGTTCCACAGCCGAACCCACCTTATTCCATATTCCGGAATATGGAATATCCAGCGGGCGAGCTGTTTTTGCAAGCAGTCTTCGCTAAGCGCTCTGACTAAACGAGGGTCTACCGCTCAACGGCGAAAGCCAGACACGCTCACCCAATTCCCCGTAGCGCCACCCGAATCCCCTCCCCTGCCAACCGCGCACTCGCCAGCAGACGCTCCAGGCTCTGCCCATGCCGGGCGCTGGCCGACAGCCCGGCCATGGTGGTGCTGACGAAATCCGCCAGCCGGTCTGCGTCGTGCGGGCGCTGCTGGGCGATGTGGGAGCGAATCAACTCCTGGGCGGCGACATGAAAGCCGCAGGCCGCCTCGCGCGCCTGCGCATCGTTGCTGCGCGTGCCCTCCAGCACCAGGCAGCCGGTGGCGGCGGGGTCTGCGGCGTAGCAGCGGGCGGCCTGCTCCAGTAGGTCGGCCAGGGCGTCGGCCAGCGGACGGTTGGCGTCCAGAATCTGCGGCAGCGGAATAGCGCCAGTCTGCGCGTAGCGGTCGAGGATGCGCGCATACAGGCCGGCCTTGCTGCCGAAGGCGGCGTAGAAACTGGGCGGGTTGATGCCCAGCGCCTGGGTGAGGTCGGCCACGCTCAGTGCGTCGTAGCCACGCGCATGGAACAGCTGCTGCGCGGTGGCCACCGCTTGATCCGGGTCGAACGCCCGCGGCCGGCCGCGCGACCGGGAGATTTCTGTAGTCATTGTTACAAAACCCTTGACGGCAGACGAGATCTATTATGTATTACCCGCTACATTAATAGCGAGGTGGGTGCATGTCAGCGTTCAAGAACAAGTCCGTGTTGGTGCTCGGCGGCAGCCGGGGAATTGGGGCCGCCATCGTGCGGCGCTTCGTGGCCGACGGCGCGCGAGTGGCGTTTACCTACGCCGGCTCCGCCGAGGCGGCGCAGCGCCTGGCCGGTGACACCGGCAGCACCGCGGTGCTGGCAGACAGCGCCGACCGCGATGCGGTCATCGACACGGTGCGACGCAGTGGGCCGCTGGATGTCCTGGTGGTCAACTCCGGCATCGCCTTGTTCGGCGATGCGCTGGACCAGGATCCGGACGCGGTGGACCGGCTGTTCCGCATCAACGTGCACGCGCCCTACCACGCCGCCGTGGAGGCCGCGCGGCAGATGCCACCTGGCGGGCGGATCATCGTGATCGGCTCGGTCAACGGCGACCGCATGCCGCTGCCCGGCATGGCCTCTTACGCGCTGAGCAAATCCGCACTGCAAGGGCTAGCCCGTGGGCTGGCGCGCGATTTCGGGCCGCGCGGCATCACCATCAACGTGGTGCAGCCGGGCCCGATCGATACCGACGCCAATCCGGAAAACGGGCCGATGAAAGACCTGATGCACAGCTTCATGGCGATCAAGCGCCACGGCCGCGCCGAGGAAGTGGCCGGCATGGTGGCCTGGCTGGCGGGCCCGGAAGCGAGCTTTGTGACTGGCGCGATGCATACGATCGACGGCGCATTCGGGGCATGACGCGGCGACGTCTGCGTTGACCACGCTGCAGCTCGACACTTAGTGCGACCAAGGGCGGCAAACATCCTTCGGCACACGTGGCGAGCTGCCGTTGCACCGCCCGCGTTTTGATCCACGCGCCTTTCCTTCCGGCAGAGCGTGATCGCATTCCCGTGTCGTGCGGCGCATGGCACGGACAATCGCAGGCTTGGCCCTTGCTGTCGCGCTGATCCCAAGTTGCATATAGTTGCGGCGAACCCTGCAATGGATTGACCAATGCACATGATGTCATCTGGCCGGTGCCTGGCTCTTGCACTCGCCATCGCCGTCACCGGCAGTGCCTGTGCACGGACGCCATCACCCGAACAAAAAAGGACTTCCCCCATGTCAGGCACCGTTACCACAGGCCGCACCATCAACGGGCACACCTATTCGGACGCGCCGGTTGACGTAAAGCTGGGGCCGAACACCTTCCGCATCCCCGCCAACTATCTGGACAGCCAGATCGCACCATGGCCGGGCGAAGGCGTGACGCTGGTCATCGAATGGCCAGACATGACCCCCACCCCGCCCGGGGCACGGGCCAACCCGCGCACGAATGATTTCCGGAAAGAAATTTCCGTGTCTATCGACTATGTCGACCGTGTTCCCATTGAGGTATTGCTTGAGCGTTTCTCGTCAAACGATAGGCGTACAGAGGCAGACTCAGTTGAGCGGGGCAATCCTGTCGCCCGGCTCGATCTCCGCATCGCACAGCCTGAAGCATTCGGATTAACGCCCTATGCCATTGATGAGGAGAAGATGGCGGCATATGTAAAAGCGTATGAAGCCCAACACAGCGAGCCTCCGACGCGCAACCCTGCGTTTGAAGACGACTGGTACGTCGCGCGCGACTCCAGCGGCAATTTGACCACGTTCATCAAGTGCGACAGCATAAAATTTCGAGCAGATGGCGTTCGGCTGGAGGGATCTGAAGTGGTCCATGAAAAAGGTGCCGTTGCTGCAAGTTGCGTCCACTACTTCTCTGACATCGAAAACAAACTTTCCATCAGTCTCAACTACAAGCGTGCATTCCTGAAGGACTGGAAGCGCATGGAAGATGCGGTGAGGGGCGTATTAACCCGCAGTAAAATTCGGTGATTAGCGTATTTACAGGGAGTAGCCGGTGAGCGGACTGAGTGAGCAGGATCTGGAAATTCTTTCCAGCTATGCAAATAAAGGCAATCGCGAGCTGTATTGGAACTATCTCTCGCAGCTTGATGGAGCAGACGGCTATGGGACGCTGGCATTAGGCGTTGTGCGCAACGACAGCTTGCCAGGACAAGTGGCTAACAATTACGCGCAAGACTATGCCAAGACACAGCGCGATACTGGCTCGCGCTTTGCCAATGCTGAATTGAGCGAACGCCAGTGGGAAGAGTTCGGGCAAACGCTGCTCAAGAAGGATTTTGAGCTTCGACAAGCTTGGTTCGACAAAGAGCGTCCGGATATGGCACTGAACCTTCCCGGCAAGGACGTCATGCGAGCACACGACCAAGCCTTCCTGGACCATGAGCTAGACCCTAACTGCTGGACACCCCGCGTGCTCCTGCAAGCAGCATTGGAAAAAAGCGGCCCCCAGAAGCTGGAACAGATCTGGACCAACATGCTCGACAACGAGTACGGCGGCGCTGCCCGTATCAGGAACACGGGCTACGAGACCTTTGCGCAGATGGGACTGGCGGCCGGCAGCCAGTACCTGGCCAAGCTCGGCACCACCGAGGCGATCCAGATGCTGGAAGGCCGCTCAGCCGTCGACCCCAACGTCATCGGCAGCAACAGCTTCTACGCGATGTACTTTGAAAAAGAGCAGAAATGGGTGAACGTCAGCGCAGGCGGTGGGTATCTTTCCATGCGCGAAGAAACCAATCCCGGCCGTATCGCCGAACTCGACGATGCCCGCGCCGTGCGTCTGGAACGGCAGCAGAAAGCCACGCAGTTCCATGAAGACGATTCGCACCGCTCCATTACCCGCAGCCCGCTCACGGTATCGGTCGACGGGCTGCCCGATCGGATGCAGCCGCCCACCAAACTCGCCGATATCGGCCCTGAGCACCGGGACTACGCATTGCTGCAGCAGGTGCGCGCAGGCGTGAACGCGATCGATGCGCAAGCCGGGCGCACACCAGACGAGAACAGCGAGCGCCTCATCGCCAGCGTGATGACCCTCGCCCGCCAGAACAACCTGGACCGGGCCGACCACGTGGTACTGAGCGAGCAGACGACCGACAGCCCGGCCGGCCGCAATGTGTTTGTGGTGCAGGGCGAGTTGAACAACCCGGCGCACCTGCGCGCCCACATGCCGACCGACGTGGCCGTGCAGACGCCGGTGGAGCAGTCGCTGCAGCAGCTGGAAGTGGCCAGCACCGATCGCCAACAGGCGTTGGCGCAGAGCCAGCAGCAGGAGATGGATACCCGGCAGCGTGAGAGTGCGTCGATGCGCATGGGATAACGGCGCTAGGCGGGTGGCGAGGCATTGCGGCGGCTTCTTGGGCTATGGCGTGCAGGCGATACCTGTTGGCAACGTCGGCGTGGCGCGCGACGATCTCCAGCACCGGCTTGTGCGGGTCGGGTGGCAGTGCATCGAATAACTAGGGACGCCGGGCTACAGCAATCAGAGAACTGCGAACATCACGGCCCTGCAAAGCCCGCCTCACGTTGCGAGCGAACGGCCAGCACAAACACCGTGTCGATCTGCGCGACATGGCAGTACAGCGCCAGATAGCCGTGCGCGCCGTGACCGATCACCAGTTCGCACTTGTCGCCGCCAGCCAGCCGATCAGCGGATTGGTTTCCAGCACATCGATTGCCGCAATGACCTCGTGCAGGCGTGCTGCGACATGTGCGGCCTCATGGCGCTGGAGGTGGTCGAAGATCCGCTCAAGATCCTGTGCAACCTCCGGTGCCAGCTCGATACGCGCCATGCTACCGGGCTAGTTTGCGGGCCGTGGGACGCTTTGCCGGCTCGCCGGCCATGCGCTTTTCCAGATAGCCACGCATGTCGTCCCAGGCGATGGTCTTCGCGGACGCCACGATGCCGGCATCACGCTGCTCGGCAACCGCATCGAACTCGGCACGACGCTCGACCGCTTCCGCCTTTTCGGCGATCGCTTCCAGGATGAAACCATGTGACGTCGTGCCGCCCCGCTTCGCTGCTGCAGCAACACGCATCTTGAGTTCGTCTGGACGGCGGATGGTTGTGAAGCCCGGCAAGACCGGGCTGTTTCCTGTGCTGCGATGACCGCAACGCTCAGCGCTTGCGCGCCTTCAACCATGCCTTGATCTGCGGCAGCGAGGCCGCCCGCAGCTTCACCCGCGTCTGGATCGTGTTGACGGCGTTGTCTGCGGCCTGCCGCGAGGTGGGTGCGATGTACTGCTCGGCATAGGCCTTGATCCGGTCGGCGGTGGCAAGCTCGGCTGAGTCCATGCCCAGGCCGGGGTAGTAGCGGGCACGCGAGGTGGAGTCCACCAGGGTGTCCACCTGCGTGCGATGCGCCACCGCGAAGTCGAAGGCAAGCTCCGGGTGCCGGGAAGCGACCCGGTCGATCATGCTCGCACCGGTGGTGGCGCCCGGCTCGGCTGTCAACGCCAGTTCCAGCGCGCGCTTGGCCAGTGCCTCGTCGTTGGGCATGGAGAGGAAGTCGTAATAGGTGTCGCGCACCATCGACGAGGTTTCCTGCGTGGCCAAGGCATGCAAGGCGTCCCAGGTGGCGGCGTCGGCATTGTGCGCAACCGCGCCCAGCACGCTGTCGCGCAGTTCCGGCGACAGCGAGGCGGGGTTGGCCTGGAAGGCGGCAAAGCGCCGGCGCGCCTCGGCGATCACGGCGGCATCGCCCATGTCGCTGAGGGTTGCGATCAGGCGGGTACGCAACTGCTGGATCTGCGCCGAATCGCCAGCGCGGTTGTCCCAGCCCAGCGTTGCGAATTCGGCCGACAAGCGCGGCACGGCATAGGCACGCCACGTGGCGCGCGCAGCCGGGTCGCGCTCGAAACTGCCATCCACATCGTCGTAGATGCTGGCCACCATGTCCCAGACATCGGGCGATGCACCGGCCGCCACCTGGGCGGTGAGATCCAGCACGTCGGCCTGCGCCTGCACGCCGGCACCGGCCAGTGCGTTGGTGTCGTTCAACACGCCCACCTGGTCCACCACCGGTAGCGCGGCAAACCTGGTGGTCAGCGCCTTGAACTGCGCGGGCGCATACCAGGTGCGGAAGTAGCCCTTTTGCCCGGCATTGACCACCACCGGTGCGTCGCAGCCGGGTACCTGCACCTGGGCGGTGCCGTCTACCAGCACGCGCACCGGCGCGCCATTGCCGCTGCGCAGGACGACCGGCACATGCCAGCGCAACGGCTGCTTGTCGGGGCGGTCCAGCGTGAACTCGCCCTGCTCCAGCGTCACCGCGGTCTGGCCGCCGACGCAGCGGGTGCTGGCCTTGATCAACGGCACGCCCGGCTGCAAGGTGAAGTCGTGCGCCACCTGGGTGAATTGCTTGCCGGGGGCCACCGCGTCGATCTGCTGCCACAACTGGTCGGTCACCGCGTTGCCGTACTGGTGCTGCTGGATGTAGCTGCGCACGCCGGTGCGCCAGTGGTCCGAGCCGACGTAGTCTTCCAGCATGGCAATCACCGCCTCGCCCTTCTGGTAGGTGATGGCGTCGAAGGCCTGGCTGGCCTGCTCCACGGTGGCCACGTGCTGCACCACCGGGTGGGTGGTCGCATACGCATCGCGCCGCATCGCCGCGCGGCTTTTCAGCGCCGGGCCGGTCTTGTCGATATCCCATTCCGGATGCAGTTTTGCCGTGGTGCGCGCCTCCATCCAGTTGGCGAAGCCTTCGTTGAGCCACAGGTCGTCCCACCACGCCATGGTCACCAGGTTGCCGAACCACTGGTGCGCGATCTCATGCGCGGCGACGGTGAACACGCCTTGCCTGGTGTCGATGTTGGCCACCGCCGGATCCAGCAACAACGAGTATTCGAAGGTGAAGATCGCGCCCCAGTTTTCCATGGCGCTGAAGAACTGGCTGCGCCCGGGCGCGGCGATGTTGTCCAGCTTGGGCAGCGGGTACGGGATGCCGAAGTAGGCGTTGTATTCGTGCAGCACGTCGCGGCCGGATTCCAGCGCGAACTGGGCCTGGTCCACCTTGCCCTTCTGCGCGATGACGCCGATCTCGGTGCCGTTGTCGGCGGTGACGGTGGCACGCTCGAAATCGCCCACGCTGACGAACAGCAGGTACGTGGACATCTTGGGCGAGGTCTGGAACGCGATGCGGGTGCGCCCGTTTGCGCCCGGCTTGGACGAGGCGACCGGCATGTTGCTCACTGCCATCTGCCCGGCCGGCGCATTGATCGCCAGGTCGAAGGTGGCCTTGAAGTTTGGCTCGTCCCAGGAGGGAATGAAGCGGCGCGCATCGGAGTTTTCGAACTGGGTGAACAACGCACGGCGCGCACCCTGCGCGGTGGTGTAATCCAGCGCGAACAAGCCGTTGGCCTGCGTGTTGATCACGCCGCTGTAGTCGATGGACAGCACGTACTCGCCCACTGCCAGCGGCTTGTCGAACGCGAACGTGGCGGTCTGCGCCTCGGCATCGGTGCTGACCTTGGCAGCTTGCGGCTTGCCGCCCTTTTGCGTGAGCGTGCCCCGCGCCAAGCTCAGGTTGGCGGCCTGCAACACGATGCGGTCGGTGGCCTGCAGCACGCTGACGTCGATGGCGACCTTGCCGTCGAACGTCATCTTGTCGGCATGCGGCGTGATCTCCACCGCGTAATGCGTGGGCTTGGCCGTGCGCGGCAACTGGGTGGTGATGGACGAGGCGGCGGCGCTAGGCGGTGCGGGCGCGGCGGCGAGCACGGAGGCAGCCGGACTTGTACCGACCAGGGCCAGTGCGATGGCGGTCACCAGGGGAAGACGCATGGGAAATTCTCGATGTGGGCGAAGTGGGCAGGCAAGCGGCGCCAGGCCGCGGATGATCCGCCGGAACAGTGCGCGCAGGCACCGCCGGAAGTCATGGCAAATCTCAGCAATCCTCAAATGCCAACGGCCCGGACAAGCCGGGCCGTTGGACGATGCCGCGTCTGGCGTCAGCCGATCAGGCGAACGGATCCTGCAGCACCATCGTGTGGTCACGATCCGGGCCGGTGGAGACGATCGAGATCGGGCAGCCGGCCAGTTCTTCCAGCGCGCGCAGGTAGGCACGCGCGGCCACCGGCAGCTTGTCCCACTCGGTGATGCCGTGGGTGTTCTCGGTCCAGCCCGGGAACTCCAGGTACACGGGGGTGCACTCTTCCCAACCCTGCGCGTCCAGCGGGGCGTATTCGGTGCGCTTGCCGCGGTATTCGTAGGCGATGCAGACCTTGAGCTTTTCCATGCCGTCGAGCACGTCGAGCTTGGTGATGCACAGGCCGGAGATGCCGTTGATGGCCACCGCGCGCTTGAGCGCGACGATATCCATCCAGCCGCAACGACGCGGGCGGCCGGTGGACGCGCCGTACTCGGCACCGCGGTCGCGGATGCCCTGGCCCACTTCGTCGTCCAGCTCGGTCGGGAACGGGCCGCCGCCCACGCGCGTGGCGTAGGCCTTGGCGATACCGAGCACGTAGTCGATGGCGTCGGCGCCCACGCCGGTGCCGGCCAGTGCGCCGCCCACGGTGGTGTTGGAGCTGGTGACGTACGGGTAGGTGCCGTGGTCGATGTCCAGCAACGCGCCCTGCGCGCCTTCGAACAGCACGCGCTTACCATGCTTGCGCAGGTCGTGCAGGATGCCGGCCACGTCGGACTTCATCGGCTGCACGTAATCGCCAAAAGCCAGTGCCTCGTCGAAGGTCTTCTGGAAGTCCACCGCTTCCACACCCAGGTACTTGGTCAGCACGAAGTTGTGGTAGTCCAGCGCGGTGCGCAGCAGCTCTTCCAGCTGCGGCGGGTAGTGCAGGTCGGCGATGCGGATACCGCGACGCGCCACCTTGTCTTCATACGCCGGGCCGATGCCGCGGCCGGTGGTGCCGATGGCCTTGCCGCCGGCGGCCTTCTCGCGCGCCTGGTCCAGGGCGATGTGGTACGGCATGATCAGCGGCGCGGCCGGGGAGATTTTCAGGCGCGAACGCACTTCCACACCGGCGCCTTCCAGCTCGCTGATCTCCTTGATCAACGCGGCCGGGGAGATCACCACGCCATTGCCGATCAGGCACAGCGCGTCGTCGCGCAGGATGCCGGACGGAATCAGGTGCAAGACGGTCTTCTTGCCGTTGATGACCAGGGTATGGCCAGCGTTGTGGCCGCCCTGGAAGCGGACGACTGCACCGATCTCTTCGGTGAGCAGATCGACGATCTTGCCTTTGCCTTCATCGCCCCACTGGGCACCGAGCACGACAACTGATTGACCCATGACGGGTGAACTCCTGAGTTTTGCTGCAGCCATCGGGGCCGCGGGATGGGACCGACTCGGGGCTGGCGGCGCCACCGTGCGCGCGGCTCCATCGGGGAGCGTTGCAGCGGCGACCAGCCCTGACACGGAAAAAGCCGAACGGGGTGCTCTGGTTGGAGCGTGCCCGGCCGGCTTTTGTGCATTATCCGGGTTTTGGGTGGCGTGCACTACCCTTGGCGAACGGCGGATCGAGGGCTAGCCGGATTGCCGCTGGCCAGCGGTTGCGCGGTGCTCCCGGGCGCTGCCGGCGCCTAGCAATCCCAAACCCCCATCGCGGGTCGTAGGAGCGCACCCGGGCACGACTGCTTCACCGGTAACGCCTGTCGCGCCCAGGTGCGCTCCTACGCTGCCCATTTCGGTCGGAACGGACCACCCACTCAGTGGCGCACAATCCACAGCGCGATCGCGCCCAGCACCAAGGTCACACCGCCGATGGCACGCAGTTGGGCCGTGGGCAGGCTGAACAGCTGCTCGACCATCCGCTTCCAGGCGGCGGGCGCGGCGAACAGCAGCAGGCCTTCGATGACGGCGATCAGGCATAACGCGGACAGGAACTCGTGCATCAGCAACACCAGGACAACGTGGGAGCTGCAGTGTGCCCGGTTCGGCAGCCCGACACGCCACACCGTAGGAGCGCACCTGGGCGCGACGGGCATTGCCGGTAAAGCCGTCGCGCCCGGGTGCGCTCCTACGGTGGGGGCGCGTCTGTCTGCCCGGCAATAACAGGCACATACAAAAACGCCCGCATTACGCGGGCGCTTTTGTTTCAAGACAGAGCGATCAACGATCGCTCTTGAGGTACTGCAGGAACGGGTCGTTCTTGTCGAGTACGACCACGCCGTTGCCGTCGGTCATGGACTCGCGGTACGCCTCCAGGCTGCGGTAGAAGGCGTAGAACGAGGGGTCCTTTGCGCCGGCCTGGCCATAGATGCGGGCCGCGTCGGCATCGCCTTCGCCGCGCAGTTTCTGGGCATCGCGCTCGGCATCGGCCTTGATGATCGTGCTTTCGCGGTCGGCCTGAGCACGGATGGTCAGGGCCTGCTCTTCGCCTTCTGCGCGCAACTTGCTGGCTTCCTGCTTGCGCTGGGCGCGCATTCGCTCGTAGACGTCGGTGATCACCTGGCTGTCGGTCGGCAGGTCGATCTGCTTGATGCGCAGGTCGGTGATCTGCATCCCCAGGCCCTTGATGGCGCCATTGATGCCCTTGAGCTGGTTGGCGATCAATTCGCTGCGGTCGCCGGAGACCAGCTGCTGCAGGGTGCGCGAATTGATCTGGTTGCGCAGCGAGTCGGTGATGATCGGGGCAAGGCGCGAATTGGCGACCGACTCCTCGCCACCGGTGGCGCGGTAGAACGCCCGCACGTCGGAGATGTAGCCGATGGCAAAGAAGTCCACGCTGACATCTTTCTGCTCGGCGGTGAAGTAGCGGGCCGGGGCGGTGTCGAGCACCTGGAAGCGGCGATCGAACACGCGCACCGATTCCACCACCGGAATCTTGAAGTGCAGGCCGGGCTTGAGGTCGGCACGCACCACGCGGCCCAGGTTGAGCACCATGGCGGTCTGATCCTCGCGCACCACGAACACCGAGCCCATCAAGGTCAGCAACACGGCGACGATCAGGCCGATGACTAGCGAATTCTTCATTATTCGGTTCCCTCACGGCCGGTCGGGCGCGGCCCGCGCTCCGGGTTGCGGATGGCCTCGCTGCTGGAATTCTGCGGCGGATTCAACAGCACGTCCTGCGGCACCATCGACGGCATGCCGCTGTTTCCGGTATTGCCGCTGGTCGCGGACGCCTTGTTGGCATCGGCCGGCAGCGGTACGTAGATGACCTGGCGGCCATCGCTGCCGATCACCTTGCGGTTCTCCGACAGCACCTTCTGCACGGTTTCCAGCCACAGGCGCTTGCGCGTGACTTCGGGCGCGCCGGCGTACTGCTCCTGCAGCAGGGTGAAGCGGTCGGCGTCGCCCTCGGCCTTGGAGATCACCGCCTGCTTGTAGCCTTCGGCACCGGTGCGGGTGCGCGCACCCTGGCCGCGCGCTTCCGGCACCACCTTGGCGGCATAGGCCTGGGCTTCGTTGATCAGGCGCTCGCGCACCTGCTGGGCACCGTTGACCTCGTCGAAGGCCGGCTTCACTTCTTCCGGCGGGCGCGCGTCCGGCAGGGTCACGCCGGTGACGGCCAGGCCGGTGTTGTAGGCATCCAGCGCCGCCTGCAAGCGGTCCTTGGAGGCGATCGCCAGCGGGCCGCGATTGTTAAGCACGGTATTCAGATCGGAACGACCCACCTGCTCACGCACGGCGCTTTGCGCGGCCTGCTCCAGCACCAAGTCGGCATTGCGCGAGCCGAACAGGTATTTGCGCGGGTCGCTGATCTGGTACTGCACGTTGAGCGAGACGTTGACGATGTTCTCGTCGCGGGTCAGCACCGGCACCTGGTTGCTGAAGGTCTTGATCTCGGTGGCATTGACCTTGCGCACCGACTCGATCGGCCAGGGCAGCTTGAAGTTGGGGCCGGGCTGCAGGATGCGCGAGAACTGGCCGAAGCGCAGCACCACGCCACGCTGCTGTTCACCGATGAGCTGGAAGCTGGAAAACAGCACCATCAGCACCACCGCGACCAGGATCCAGCGCCCCACACCACCGTCGAACAGCTCTTTCACCGGGGCGGGCAGATTGCCCCAACCGCCACCGTTGCCACCACCGCGCGGGCCCCAGGACCTGCGACGGTTGGGATCCGGGCCGTCTCCGCCCTTGTTGCCGGGTGTGTTCCAGGCCATGCACGCTCCATGATCGAGGGGCTGTGCGGGCCAGTCCCGCAGTGCCGCCGTGTTGTTTGATTCGCCGATTCTACTAGATGGGGCAGACCGGCCGTTTTGAAAGGCCCGGTCCGGTGCATCGGCGATTTAGCCGCTGGGTGGATTGGGGCGCATTGCTGTGCAGCATGGCATGTGCGGGGGACGAGGGACCTCGCTGGCGCGCCGGTGCCCTGTTGATGGATGGCCAGCACAAGTACCTGCCGGTCTCACCGGGCATGCGCGAGGACGGACGCGCAGCGCTGGCCTGACCTGCCTTGCCTTGCCTTGCCCGGCGGCAGCCTTGCCTGGCTGGCTGATGTGGAGCCGCGACCGACACTGCCGGCAACTGCGGCGCCGGACGCCACGGTAGTGCGGCAACGGCCGCAGGTGCTGCACACGCGGCGCGGCACCCCACCGCGATCATGCCGTCGGCGATTCGTCCTTCTGGTTGAACACGCGCTCCATCACTTCCAGCAATTCGTCTTCGGAAAACGGCTTGGTGATGTAGGCGCGGGCGCCCTGGCGCATGCCCCACATGCGGTCGGTGTCCTGGTCCTTGGTGGTCACAAGGATCACCGGGATGTGCTGGGTGGTGGGCTCGCGCTTGAGCGTGCGCGTGGCCTGGAAGCCGTTGAGGTTGGGCATGACCACGTCCATCAGCACCAGATCCGGCAGCGACTCCTTGGCCGCTTCCACGCCAGCGGCGCCATCGGTGGCGGTGATGGTCTCGTGCCCGAGCTTCTCGACGATGCGCTGAATCCCCAGCAGCTGCGACGGCGAGTCGTCGACGATCAAAATGCGTGCCATGTGTTTCCCCTAGTGTGCGCGGCGAGTGTAGTGCGCCGGCTGCGCTTTCGATAGCTGGGCCAGGTTGGTGGTTGGTGGTTGGTGGTTGGTGGTTGGTGGTTGGTGGTTGGCGAAGGTTGCGATATGCGATGGACTGACGCGCAGTCGTTCTTTGTAGGCGGCTGCTGGAGTACTACGTCGGCCAAGGCACGGTTGGATTCACCACAGGAATCGACGGACAGCGACGCTGATCCCCTTCTCGCACCGGACATTGCTTGCTGCGTGGGGAGCAAGTGGGGCGCAGTATCGGATGAGGCTACGGCCGCGATTCGAAGGCGCAGGCCGAGGCGACTGCCGCATTGCTGACCTACCGTACCCTCACCCCAACCCCTCTCCCGAGGGGAGAGGGGCTTCTCCCTTCTCCCGTCGGGAGAAGGTGGCGCGCAGCGCCGGATGAGGGTACGGCCGCGATTCGATGGCGCAGTTCGAGAGCGACTGCCGCATCGCTGACCTACGTACCCTCACCCCAACCCCTCTCCCGAGGGGAGAGGGGCTTCTCCCTTCTCCCGTCGGGAGAAGGTGGCGCGCAGCGCCGGATGAGGGTGCGGCCGCGATTCGATGGCGCAGTTCGAGGGCGACTGCCGCATCGCTGACCTACCGCACCCTCACCCCAACCCCTCTCCCGTCGGGAGAGGGGCTTCTCCCTTCTCCCGTCGGGAGAAGGTGGCGCGCAGCGCCGGATGAGGGTACGGCTGCGGCTCGATGGCACAGGTCGAGGTCGACTGCCGCATTGCTGACCTACCGCACCCTCACCCCAACCCCTCTCCCGCGGGGAGAGGGGCTTATTTTCTGCACCCACCGGGAGAGGGGCCAGGTCACACGCGCACTCATGCGGACCGGCTCACACCGTCTCGCCAAATGCCTTGGCGAGATTACGGTACGCCTTCTTCTGCGCGTCGTCGGTGGGAGCCGGGGCCAGGATTTCCAGCTCCACGATCTGATCGCCCGGGGTCGTGCCCGGCAGGCCGCGGCCGCGCAGGCGCAACTTGCGGCCGGCGTCGGAGTCGGCGGGCACCTTCAGTTCCACCGAGCCGCCCAGGGTGGGCACGCTGATGGTGGTGCCCAGCGCTGCCTGCCAGGGCATGACCTGCAGGGTGTACAGGATGTTGCGCCCGTCCACCTCGAACTGCGGGTGCGCGGCGTACTCGATCTCCAGCAGCAGGTTGCCGCCGCCGTTGCCCTGCCCGCTCAGGCGGATCACCTGACCCGGCTGCACGCCCTTGGGCACGCGCACGTCCAGCTGCTTGCCGTTGATGGTGATGCGCACGCTGTCACCCGAGTGCACCGCTTCCAGCGGTACCGCGAGTTTGGCGCGGGTGTCGCCGCGCGTCTGTGGGCCGGCACCTGCGCCCGCACCGGCACCCGGCCCGCGTGGACGGCCGCCGCGTTGGCCGGCAAACAGGCTCTCGAAGAAATCGCTGAAACCGCCGCCGGCGCCGCCGTTGCCGAACACCTCTTCATAGTCGAAGCCCTGCCCGCCACCATAGCTGGGCGGGGCCTGGAACTCGTCGCCCGGGCGATACCCCTGCGCCTTCAACTGATCGTAGGCCTTGCGCTTGGCCGGGTCGCGCAATGCCTCGTAGGCTTCGTTGATCGCCTTGAACTTGTCCTCGGCGCCGGCTTCCTTGCTGACGTCGGGGTGGTACTTGCGCGCCAACCGGCGATAGGCGGTCTTGATTTCCGCATCGCCCGCGCTGGGCTCCACACCCAGCGTTGCGTAGTAATCCTTGAATTCCATCTAATCACCTCTGGAAAAAAAACGGCCCGCAGCCGGGGCCACGAGCCAGTTCGAGGGCAGGCATTCCCACAGGACAGCCATGGATGGCGCAGCTGGCGAGACGTGGCGGGTACATGCCGTACCCGCCACTGCAACACCAGCCGCACCCGCATGACGGTCACGCAACGGGGTTGCTGGCCGATCTCTTCGCAGCCGGGCGGGCGACCGCGCCTATTCTACGGCGCGGTCGTCGCCGGGGAGCGAAGTCAGGTGACATCGCTCCAGGGTCCGTTGCCTCGCAGCGGTGCGCCACCTGCAAGGACGGTGGTCGCCGGAGGGCCGAAGGCTGGGCGCACCGGCGCTCAGACCAAACCGGTGACTCACCTGGCAACTACATCAGCGCAACCGCTGCGCGCGCTTACTGCACGGTGCCGCCACTGGTGTCCTGCCCGTTGCCCACCTGAATGC
>NZ_JSZE01000007.1 GCF_000802365.1 Xanthomonas cannabis pv. cannabis | reverse complement strand
GTGGTGATTCCGCTGGGTGGGTTTCCGGTGTTGTCCACCACCCAGGAAGCGTTCGCGCTTGACCTGTTTCACGCGTTGGCTGCACAGCAGCCGCGCCGGGTCTTTTTTGCCAACACCAACTTTGTCGTGCAGTGCCAGGCGCTGCGGATGCGCATGCGCGAGCCCGGCGTGCGCATCGTCAACGATGGCATCGGGATGGATCTG
Source organism: Xanthomonas cannabis pv. cannabis (assembly GCF_000802365.1). Lineage (GTDB taxonomy): Bacteria > Pseudomonadota > Gammaproteobacteria > Xanthomonadales > Xanthomonadaceae > Xanthomonas > Xanthomonas cannabis. The sequence goes on along the minus strand of NZ_JSZE01000007.1, from coordinate 42,073 downwards.
GCGGCGCGGATGATTCATGGCCGCCGGTTCGCCGGCAATCTCAATGGCACCGATCTGATTCCGTATCTGTGCAGGGAGAGCGCACAGCCGCTCAAGTTCTTCCTGCTGGGCGGCCGGCCCGGGGTCGGCAAGACCGCCGCTGCCACCTTGACCGGTACGCTGGGGCAGCAGGTGGTGGGCATGTGCGACGGTTACGGCGAGTTTGCCGCTGCCGGCGAGGGCCTGGCCGAGCGCATCAATCGCTCGGGTGCGGACGTGCTGCTGGTGGCCTTCGGCAACCCGTTGCAGGAGCGCTGGATCCTCGACCATAGCCACGCGCTGCGGGTGCCGCTGGTGTTCGGCGTGGGCGCGCTGCTGGACTTTTTGTCCGGCACCGCCGAGCGGGCACCGGACTGGGTCCGTCGCCTGCATATGGAATGGATGTACCGCCTGCTCAACGAGCCGCGCCGGCTGCTCAAGCGTTATAGCTGGGATCTGCTGGTGTTCTTCCGTACCTGTCTGCGCGCGGGCAAGCATCTGCCCTGATGCGCAGCGGCGGCGGCTGGCCTAGCATGCGTGCATGCATCCCACTGCCGCCGCCCTGATCCGATCACTCGCGTTGTCACCCCACCCGGAAGGCGGGCACTTCCGGCGCGTCTACGCCTCCGCGCACCAGGTCAGCGACAACGGCGTCGCGCGCCCGGCGCTGACTGCGATCCGTTTCCTGCTCACTGCCGGCCAATGCAGCGCCTGGCACCGCGTGGATGCGGAAGAAAGCTGGCATTGGCAGCAGGGCGATGCGCTGGAACTGCTGGTCTACGACGAACGTGACGGGCAACTGCGGCGGTTGATCCTGGACGCGGCCGAACGCGGCGAGCCGATGCATGTGGTTCCTGCGGGCTGTTGGCAGGCGGCGCGCTCGCTGGGTGACTTCACCCTGGTGGGGTGCACGGTGTCGCCGGGATTCGTGTGGGACGGCTTCGCGCTGCTCGACCAGGCGTCTCCCCTGGCAGCGCATCTGGCAACGCTGGCGACGCGCTAGCAGTGCTGCCGATGCTCGGCCGAACGCTTCCCTAACGCAGTGGTCGCAGGCTTGGCGTAATGTCCGCCGCAAACAGGGGGCGACCACGTGATGCGACACAGGGCAGTGGGATGGGGCGCCGGCTTGCTGCTGGTGTCGATGCTGGCGACCGCCAGCGATCTGTCGATACAGGGCGCGGCCGCGCCGCCCCCGGTGGTCGACCTGGAGGCGCTCGTCGTCCGCGGGGTCCAGCCCGGGCCGGGCCTGTGGAAGGTGCGCAAGGGCGAGCATGTGTTGTGGATCCTGGGCACGCAGTCGCCGTTGCCAAAACGCCTGCAATGGCAATCGTCGGAAGTGGCCACCATCATCGGCCAGTCGCAGCAGGTGCTGATGGCGCCGACAGTGCAGGTCGACGCGGACATGGGTTTTTTCGGCAAGCTCACCTTGCTGCCATCGGCAATGCAGGCGATGAAGAACGAGGACGGCCGCGAGTTGCGCGAGGTCCTGCCGCCCGACCTGTACGCGCGGTGGAAAGTGGCCAAGGCCCGCTACATCGGCAGCGATCGTGGCGTGGAACGCAAACGCCCGATGCTGGCCGCCGGCGAGCTGTACCAGGCGGCGCTGAAGCGTGCGGGCCTGGCCCGCTCGCCGGTGATCTGGTCGGTGGTGGAGCGCGCCGCCAAGCGCGCCGGCATCAAGCCCACTCCGACGGCGCTGGACTACAAGATCACCGACCCGCGCCAGGCGCTGAAGGAGTTTCGCGCCGGCGGCCTGGACGATATCGCCTGTTTTCGCAGCATCCTGGTGACGGTGGAGCGCGACCTGCCCACCATGGTCGAGCGCGCCAACGCCTGGTCGGTGGGTGATATCGAGGCATTGCGCCAGCTGCCGCGCGAAGATCCGCAGGCGGCCTGCATGCGCGCGATGGCCAGTTCCGATGCGGCAAGGAAGCGCGGCATCGACGATCTGGAGCGGCGCATGCGCGAGCATTGGCTCGCGATCGCCACCACTGCGCTGCAACGCAATCGCAGCACCTTCGCGGTGCTGCCGATCAGCCGTCTGACGGCCCCGGATGGATACCTGGACCGGTTGCAGGCGCTGGGGTATGCGGTGGAGGCGCCTTGAGCGCCTGACGCGGCAATGGGCGTGCAGGTGCACGGCACCGTTACGCACGCAGTGCATGCCGGAGTTCGCGCGCGATGCCGGACACGCAAGGCTTGCAGCCGTGCCAGCAGGGCGTGCCTGGGAGCGGTGCCGCACTGCGGTGTGGAATGACACTGCAGAGGAATGGGTGCCTCGCCATCCGGGACGGTTAGGCCGACCGTTCCAGCCAAGGTATGCTGCGCGCCTTCTTCGCCGAGAGCTCCGTGTTGAACGCATTGCCGCTGCGCATCCTGGGCACCGGACGCCACGTCCCGGCCAGGCAGGTGACCTCGCAGGCGCTGGACGAGCGCTGGCAACTGCCGGCGGGAACCACCGTTGCCCGGTTGGGTGTCGAAACGCGTTACTACGTGGGCGAGGGCGAGACGGCATCTTCGATGGGCGCCGCTGCTGCGCAGCAGGCACTGGCAAACGCCGGCATCGATGCCGGTGAGGTGGATTGCCTGATCTCGGCCTGCAGCGTGATGGAGCAGCCGATTCCCTGCCAGGCGGTCTTGATCCAGCGTGCATTGGGGCTGGGCGATTCCGGCATTCCGGCATTCGATGTCAACGCGACCTGCCTGAGCTTTCTGGTGGCACTGGACACGGCGGCCAATGCGCTGGCGCTTGGCCGCTATCGACGCGTGCTGATCGTCTCCAGCGAAGTGGCATCGGCCGGCCTGGACGATACGGTGCCGGCCACTGCCGGGCTGTTTGGCGATGGCGCCGCTGCGGTGGTGGTCGGGCGCAGCAGCGCAGACCACGGCTCGGCACTGCTGTCCAGCCGGCTGTCCAGCTACGGCAGCGGCGCGGACCTGTGCCGCATCCGCGGCGGCGGCACCCGCGCACCACAGGGCGATGACGACGCACGCGCCGCCTCACGCCTGTTCTGGATGGACGGCCGCGGCGCCTACCGGTTTGCAGCGCGCCATCTGCCCGCATTCTGGGACCAGTTGCTGCGCGAGGCCGGCACCAGCACGGCGCAGCTGCGCTGTCTGGTGCCGCATCAGGCCTCCGGCGGTGGGCTGGATCATGTCGTGCAGACGCTGGGGCTGCGCAACGAGCAGGTCGTGCGCATCCTGCACCACACCGGCAACCAGGTGGCTGCCTCGCTCCCGCATGCCTTGCATCACGCATGCGTGGACCGGCAGTTGCAACGCGGCGACGTGTTCGCGTTGCTCGGTACCGGCGCCGGCCTGGCGATCGGTGGCATGGTGTTGCGGTACTGATGGCCACGCGCGTGTCCATCGCGCTGTTGCGTGTCGGCCACTGCCGTCATTGCGAGCGCATGGTGCGTGCGGATGGCCACTGGCATGCGGTGGAGTTCCCCGCATTGAGCGTGTTGATCCGGCATCCGCAGCGCGGAGCGCTGCTCTACGACACCGGCTATGCCACGCATTTTTTCGATGCCACCGATCCCTGGCCGGAGCGTGTGTATCGCTGGACGACACCGGTGACCCTGCCCACGCACGAGACCCTGGGCGCGCAACTGGCGCGGCGCGGCGTGCAGCTGGAGGACATTGCCTGGTGCCTGATTTCGCATTTCCATGCCGACCATGTCGGCGGTCTGCGCGACCTGCCGAATGCGCGCTTCATCTGCCTGCGTGCCGATCACCAGCAGCTGCGCAGCTGTTCGCGCCTGGGCGGCTTGCGACGTGCCTTGCTGCCGCAGCTGCTGCCAGACGACTTCGATCAGCGCCTGCAGTTTGCCGAGCAGGCGCCGCAGCGCGCGCTGGGCGGCGCCTGGCAGGGGCTGGGCGCAGCCTATGACCTGTTCGAGGACGGCAGCGTGCTGGCGGTGCCGCTGCCCGGGCATGTCCCGGGGCAAATGGGCCTGTGGCTGCGCGATGCGCATGACCGGCAGGTACTGCTGTGCGCAGATGCGGTGTGGTCCCACGCAACCCTGGCCACCCTGCAGTGGCCGGCGTGGCCGACGCGCCTGCTGATGCACGACTGGCGCGCCTTCCAGCGCACCGTGCATCACCTGCATGGCCTGGCACAGGCGCAGCCGGAGCTGGCCATCCTGCCGTCGCACTGCCAACCCAGTCTTGACCGTTACCAGCCGGAGTGGCGATGACGTTGCGCATTCTCGTGACCGGCGCGTCCGGTTTTGTCGGCGGCGCCTTCCTGCGCCGGTTCCAGGGGCAGCCCGGGCTGGAGATCCATGGCATCGGGCGACGTGCCAGCGATCTGCCCAACTACCATCGCATCGACCTGAGTCAGCCGTTCTCGCTGGAGTGGCAACCGGACGTGGTGATCCACGCGGCGGCGCTGGCCTCGCCCTGGGGGACGCGCGCGCAGTTCCAGCTGCACAACGTGCAGGCCACCGCCAATGTCATCGAGTTCTGCAAGCAACACGGCTGCCCGCGTCTGCTGTACGTGTCCTCCAGTTCGGTGTTCTACCGGGAAGCGCATCAATACGACCTGGACGAGCACAGTCCGATCGGTCCGCACTTCGTCAATACCTACGCGCAGACCAAATACCTGGGCGAAACCCTGCTGGAGCACTATCCGGGCCAGGCGTCGGTGCTGCGTCCGCGTGCGGTGTTCGGGCCGGGCGACACGGTGCTGTTTCCACGCGTGATCGCCGCCGCACGCAAGGGCGCGCTGCCGCGTTTCATCGGGCAGACCCAGTCGGTGATCGGCGATCTGATCTACATCGATACGCTCTGCGATTACCTCTATCGCGCGGCCACGGCGCCGCAGTTGCAGCGGTCCTACAACCTCACCAACGCGCAGCCGGTGGATGTGCAGCAGCTGTTGCTGGAGGTGCTGGCGCGGCTGCATCTCCCCATGCCGCAACGCCAGGTCCGCATCGGCACTGCGCTGCGCATGGCCAGCGTGGTCGAAGGTCTCTACCGCGTGCTGCGGTTACGTGGCGAGCCGCCGATCACCCGGTTTGGGGTGGGCGTCTTTGCCTATTCCAAGACCTTCAATCCACACCGCATGCTGGCCGATCTGGGCCCGCCCAGTGTTGGTCTGGATGCAGGCATCGAGGCATTCGTGCGCTGGCAGGCTGCCCAGTGGGCCTAGCCACGCTCGCCCTGGCTGCCGCGTATCTGGGCCTGCTGCTGATCAAGTCTGCAGCCGCGTTGTGGGTCATGCGCGGCGCGCACCCCGGCCTGGCTGGCGGTATCGCCGCAACGCAGGCCGAGGTGGCCGTGCTGCAACCGATTCTCGGCGGTGATGCGCACCTGCAGGAGGTGCTGGCGTCCAACCTGCGAGCCCTGCCACGGGCGCAGTTCGTGTGGTTGCTGGATGCAGACGACGTCGCAGGCAACACGGTGGCCGATGCGCTGATCGCCCGGTTTCCACAGGTGCGGATTGCCCGCATGCTGGTGCCGCCGGCGCCACCGGGCATCAACCCCAAGGCCTGGAAACTGCAGCATGCCTTGCCGGGCGTGCGTGCGCCGATCAGTCTGATCCTGGATGATGACGCGCACCTTGGCAGCCACGCCTTGACGCAGCTGTTGCAGGACCTCACCCATGCCGACGTCGTGACCGCGTTGCCGTATTACCGCGACAGCGACACGTTGGCCGGGCGCCTGCTCTCGCAATTCGTCAACAACAATGCAGCGCTCACCTACCTGGGCTGGCTGCCGTTTGCGGCGCCGGTGACACTCAATGGCATGTGCTATGCCGCGCGGACTGCGCAGCTGCGCGCCTGGGGCGGCTTTGCCGCACTGCTGGACCAGCTGACCGACGATCTTGCCGTCGCGTCCCTGGTGCGCGAACGGGGAGGGCGCCTGTGGCAATCCACCGCGCCGGTGGAGATGCGCACCGCACTGCCGGACCTGGCGAGCTATGCACGCCAGATGCACCGGTGGATGCTGTTCGGGCTGATCCTGCTGCGGCAACAACCCGTGCGCGTGCGTGCAGCCATCGTGTTGCTGCAAGGATTGCCGCCGGTCGTGCTGCTGGCCATGCTGCTGTGTGCGTGCATGCCGCCCGGCTGGCCGGGTGCAGCCATTGTGGTTGCCACCTTGCTGCTCCGCGCACTGCTGCTGTGCGCCGTGCAATGGCGCGTGACCGGTGCGCTGCGCCACCGTCCGCTGCTGTCGGTGTGCGCGGAGTGTCTGCAGCCGCTGCACCTGTTGCACGCTGCAGGGGTGCGCATCATCCGCTGGCGCACCCGCCGCTACCGCGTACTCGCGAACGGTCGCTTTCGTGCCGAATGAGCGCCCCTTGCTGCAGATTGCGTTCCTGACCGGGCAGAGCGACCGGGCACGCTGCGCCTTGAGCGCGGAGCAGCAGCAGTTTCTGCAGGCGTTGCAGGGTGGGGGCCGCCGGCTGATCGACTGCAATTACCCGTATCGCCCAGACAGCGCGCCGCATCGGCGCACCCCGCTGTGGCGCGCGAGCCTGTCCAACGCGCGCCAGTATCTGGGTGCGCGCGCCGGGCGCGTCGCATCTGCCGATCGCGCGCGCGTGGCTGGCTTGCTGCAGCACAGCCCGATGACCGTGCTGCTGGCCGGCAGTTGCGGCTTGCAGTTGTTGACGGCCCTGCAGTTGCCGCAGTCGGCGCGTGCGCGGCTGGCCGTGTTCGCCTATGGGCCGGTCTGCCGCGCGCCTGGCGCGTTCGGGCAGCTACGCGTGGTGCAGGGGCGCGGTGACTGGCTCTCGCGCGCGCTGTTCGATGGTGCGGTGGCGCACGCGCCACGCTGTGGCCACATGGACTATCTACGCAGCGCGAGCGTGCTGGCCAGCTGCCGGGCCTTCGTCGCCGAGGTCGAGCAGCACTTGCGGAGCAGCCTGCATGCGGATTGATCTGGTCGCCCCGCCGTACAGCGGCCACCTGCATCCGATCCTGGCCATTGCACGCCAGCTGGCGCCTGACCACGATGTGCGCGTCATCAGTACGCCGGCGGCGCAGGCGCGCATTGCGGCGTGCGGGCTGCGCGCGGTCAGCGTGCTGGACGCGCAGGCCGATCGTGTGCTGCTGGATATTGCCAACCCACCGCATGCGGTGGGCCATCATCCGTTGCGCCTGCGCCGGCAGCTGCACGCCGCGCTCGGCCTGATGGCGCAGCTGGGCGATGCGCTGAAGACGGACTGGCGCGCACGACGGCCGGATCTGGTGATCGTCGATTTCACCCTGCCCAGCGCCGGGCTGGCCGCGCAGGCGGAGGGTATCGCGTGGTGGACCAGCATGCCGTCGCCGTGCGTGATCGAAGCCGGCGACGGGCCGCCGGCCTACTTCGGTGGGCTGCGACCGGCCACTACCCTGCGCCAGCGCATGTGGCATGCGCTGGCGCGGCGGCTGACGCGCGGCTTCAAGCGCAGCTTGCATGCCTGCTATCGCCGCCAGATGCGCGCGTGCGGGTTGCCGGCGCTGTACCGCCGCGACCGCAGCGAGGCGGTGTATTCGCCGCAGTGCATCCTGGCCCTGGGCGTGCCCGCGTTCGAGTTCGCCCGGCGCTGGCCCGCCGCCTTGCGCTTTGTAGGGCCACAACTGTGCACGCCGCCGTCCGAGGTGGCGCCTCCCGGCTTCGTCGACGGGCGCCGGCATGTGCTGGTGACGCTGGGCACGCATCTGCAGTGGGTCAAACAGCGCATGGACGAGGTATTGCGCGCGCTGGCGCCGCGGTTCCCCGAGGTGATCTTTCATTTCAGCGATGGCGATACGGCCGCGCCGCAACAGCAGGGGCAGGGCAATTATCAGCGGCTGCCGTACGTGGATTACGCGCAGCATCTGCCGCGGTACGCGCTGGTCGTCCACCACGGCGGCGCCGGCATCCTCTACGCCTGTCTGGCAGCGGGGCTGCCTGCGATTGTGTATCCGCTGGACTACGACCAGTTCGACCACGCCGCGCGTCTGCAGGCTGCCGGTGCGGCAACCTGGCTGCGCAACCTGGATGAGCTGCCGGCACGACTGGATGAGGCCCTTGCCGCGACCGAGCCGCCGTGCGGCGTACGTCGCCTGCAGGCGGAGCTGCAGGCGATCCACGCGCAGCAGCGCGTCGTGCAGCTGGTGCAAGCGTTCGCAGATACCGGCGCGCTACTGCAGGAGTGACGCCACCGCGCCAGCGCCGCCCGCGGCGGCATGGTGGCGTGCAGGGCACCATGCCGCGCCCATTGAAGCCCAGGCAAGCCTCCGCATGTGGACCAGGGACAGAGCGCGCGTCACAGGTGGGCCGGTCAGTGCTGCCCCGGCGCTCCCCACGCGCAGGCCGAACCTCGCGGCGCGCCGGTTGAAATCAACCCGCCGCTGCGTTCAATGGCGGCGTGTGGGTCGTCATCAGTTGCGGCCAGCGCTTGAGCACCGCAGCGCGGATGCCGGCCTGGTCGATGCCGGCTTCGGCCAGCAGGTCTTCGCGGCTGGCGTGATGCTGGAAGCTGTCCGGCAGGCCCAGCTGCAGCATCGGCATGGTCACGCCCTCGGCATTGAGCAACTCGGACACGCCGGAGCCCGCACCGCCGGCAACCACATTGTCTTCGATGGTGACGAAGCCATCGTGGGTCCTGGCCAGCTCCAGCAGCATGGTCTTGTCGAGCGGTTTGACGAAGCGCATGTTGACTACGGTCAGGCCAAGTTCGCGGCCGACCGCTTCCGCGGCTTCCACGGTCACGCCAAAGCCCAGCAGCGCAATGCGCGACCCGTTATGACGCAGCTGCGCCTTGCCGATGGGCAGGGTGGCCAGCGAGGCATCCAGCGCCACGCCGGGTCCGGTGCCGCGCGGGTAACGCACTGCGGCCGGGCCTTCGTAACGCACGCCGGTGCTCAGCATCTGCCGGCATTCGGCTTCGTCGGCCGGTGCCATGACCACCATGTGCGGCACGCAACGCAGGAAGCTCAGATCCAGGTTTCCGGCATGGGTGGCGCCATCCGGGCCGACCACGCCGCCGCGGTCGATCGCGAACAGCACGTCCAGCTGCTGCACCGCCACGTCGTGCACCAGCTGGTCGTAGCCGCGCTGCAGGAAGGTGGAATAGATCGCCACTACCGGCTTGGCACCTTGCGTGGCCATGCCCGCGGCCAGCGTCACCGCGTGTTGCTCGGCGATCGCAACGTCGAAATAGCGCTGCGGATACTCCTTGCTGAAACGCACCAGGCCGGAGCCTTCGCGCATCGCCGGGGTGATCACCAGCAGCTTGGGCTCGGCCGCCGCCATGTCGCAGACCCAGTCGCTGAACACGTCGGTATAGGTCGGCTTCCTGGCGCCGGCCTTGGCCACCAGGCCCTTGCTCGGGTCGAACGGGCCAACGGCGTGATAGCCGATCTGGTCGCCTTCGGCCAGCTCGTAGCCCTTGCCCTTGGTGGTGATGACGTGCAGCAGCTGCGGGCCCTTGAGGGTCTTGAGCGTCTTGAGCGCGCTGACCAGGCTGGGCAGGTCGTGGCCGTCGATCGGGCCGGTGTAATGAAAGCCCATTTCCTCGAACAGGGTGGACGGCACGAACATGCCCTTCCAGTGCTCCTCCCAGCGCCGCACGAAGCGCGCGGTGGGATTGTTCTTCTTGTCGCCGAGGATCTTCTTGCCGCCCTCGCGGATGGCATTGAGGGTACGGCTGCCGCTGGCACGGCCCAGCATCTTGGTCAGCCCGCCCACCGCCTCGGAGATCGACATGCGGTTGTCGTTGAGCACCACCAGCAGGTTCGGCTCCGGATCCATCCCGCCGGCGTGGTTGAGCGCCTCGTAGACCATGCCGGCGGTCATGGCGCCATCGCCGATCACGGCGACCACCCTGCGGTCGTCGCCGTTGCGCTGCGCGGCGATCGCCATGCCCAGCGCGGCCGAGATCGAGGTGGACGAATGGCCGACGCCAAAGGTGTCGTAGATGCTCTCTTCGCGCTTGGGAAACGGCGCCACGCCGTCCTTCTGCTTGACCGTGTGGATCTGGTCGCGACGGCCGGTGAGGATCTTGTGCGGGTAGGTCTGATGCCCGACGTCCCACACCAGCTGATCGACCGGCGTCTGATACAGGTAGTGCAGGGCCACGGTGAGTTCGATCACGCCCAGGCCGGCGGCAAAGTGCCCGCCGCTCTTGCCCACCGATTCGATGAGATAGGCACGCAGCTCGTCGGCGATCGCCGCAAGATCGGCCTCGTCGAAGCTGCGCAGGTCGTCGGGGGTCTGGATGCGGGACAGGCGCGGGTAGCGGGTGGAGTCGATCATCATCGTGTCAATCTTCTGAAACCACATTGTCCTCCCCAGGCGAAGGCCGGGCAAGCAAACCGGTTCAGCTGTCAGCCGGCGGTAATGGTCGAGCGCGCCATCGTGAGCGCTTTGCAGCGTGGTCGTGGTGCACGCGGCCAGTGCTACCGCCGCGATCGCCATGGCGCTTGGGCCGTTGCCGTCCCTGCAATGCATCGACGCGTGCGCCGCCGGGCACCGGCGACCTACAGCGACAGTTTCGAGCGCTTGGGCAGCTGCGCACGCAGGAAGGCCATCTGGTCCGACAGGATATTGCGGTTGGACAGGATCAGGTGCTCGATCCAGCTCGGTCGGTACGGCACCGCCAGCAGCGGCATGTGCGCTTGCTGCGGCGTGCGGTTGGCCTTGCGCGAGTTGCACTGGAAGCACGCGGTGACCACGTTCTCCCATGTGTCGCGCCCGCCCTTGGAGACCGGCATGACGTGGTCGCGGGTGAGGTGCGGGCGGCTGAAGTGCTGGCCGCAGTACATGCACAGTTGGGAGTCACGCGCGAACAGCGCGGTATTGCTGAGCGTCGGGGTGGGGTCCAGCGCACGCGAGCGGGCGTGGCCGCGCGCGGCGATGATTGGGTGCAGCTCCAGTGTGCTGCGCTCGCCGGTCAGCCGCGAAATGCCGCCGTGGATCTGCATGCAGGGCTCGCCCAGCGTCCAGGACACCGCGTCGCGTGCATACAGGCAGGCGGCGTCCTGCCAGTTGATCCAGTCCAGCACCCGGCCGTGCGCATCGAGCGACAGCAGACGCAGGCTGGGAAGTGGCTGGATCGCAGCGACAGCGCTGCCCGCGACCGGGGCAGAGGCGCCTCCGGGGAAGATCACATCACCTACGTGCGTGTCTGTCTCCATCGGGACAACAGCTTATACCCGATCGTTGACAGTTTGTGTATCGCGGCGAACGGCTTGGTGCGCGTCTTGCAATAGGGGTCAGCACGTCCCGGCCCAGCCGCCCCGGCGGCGATGCCGCCGCGCTGCGTCACCAATGTTCAGACCCGTTGCAGGCCTCACTTAGCCACAGGAACTCACTCGGGCGCGACGTCTTGCCGACCGGTAATGCCTCGTCGCGGCCAGGTCCGCTCCTACGACAGCGGCAGCCAGCTGCGATGATGGCGCTCAGCCTTCGCCGAACAGCTCCGCGTCCAACGTCATCAACGGCGCGGCGCCGCTGCGGATGGTGGCGGCGTGGGTCAAGGTGCGCGGCAGGATGCGGGCGAAGTAGAAACGCGCGGTCTCGCGCTTGGCGCGCTTGAACTCCTCGCCATGGGCCGACGCGTCGGCCGCGGCAACGCTGCGCGCCCACCAATACGCCAGCACCACGTAGCCGGAATAAAACAGGTAGTCGTAGCTGGCCGCGCCCAGCTCGTCGGGGTTGCGCGCGGCGCGATCGAGCACGTCGCGGGTCAGCATGGCCCATTCGCTGGCCTTGTCGCGCAGCGGCTTGATGAACTCGGCCAGTGCCGCGTTGCCTTCCTGCGCATTGGCGAAGGTTTCCAGATCGGCCAGGAACAGCTTCAGGCCGGCAGCCTGGCTGGCGGCGGTCTTGCGGCCGATCAGGTCCAGCGCCTGGATGCCGGTGGTGCCTTCGTAGATGGTGGTGATGCGCGCGTCGCGCGCCAGCTGCTCCATGCCGTATTCGCGGATGTAGCCGTGGCCGCCAAAACACTGCAACGCGTGGTAGGTGTTTTCGATCGACCACTCGGTCTGGCAGGCCTTGGAAATCGGGGTGAGAAAGCTCACCAGGATTTCGGCGTCGGCACGCTCCTGGTCGGTGCTGCCGCGGTGGGCCACGTCGACCAGGCTGGCGGCGTGCAGCGCCAGCAGGCGGCTGCCTTCGGTCAGCGACTTGATGGTCAGCAGCATGCGGCGCACGTCCGGATGCACGATGATCGGGTCGGCCGGCTTGTCGGGGAATTTGGCGCCACTGAGCGCGCGCGACTGCAGGCGCTCGCGGGTGTAGCGCAGGGCGTTCTGATAAGCGCGCTCGGACAGCCCGATGCCTTGCAGTCCCACGCTCAGGCGCGCGGTGTTCATCATGGTAAACATGGCCTGCAGGCCCTTGTGCGGCTGCCCGACCAAGTAGCCCTGAGCGCCTTCGAAGTTCATCACGCAGGTCACCGAGCCCTTGATGCCCATCTTGTGTTCGATGGAGCCGCAATGCAGCGCGTTGCGCTCGCCCACCGTGCCGTCACGGGCCACCTTGAACTTGGGCGTGACGAACAGCGAGATGCCCTTGGCGCCGGCCGGTGCGTCCGGCAGCTTGGCCAGCACCAGATGCACGATGTTGTCGGTGAGGTCGTGCTCGCCGGCGGTGATGAAGATCTTGGTGCCGGTGATGGCGTAGCTGCCGTCGGCGTTGGGTTCGGCACGGGTCTTGAGCAGGCCCAGGTCGGTGCCGCAATGCGGCTCGGTCAGGCACATGGTGCCGGTCCAGCGGCCGTCAATCAGCGGCTTGAGAAAGACCTCCTGCTGCCAGGCTTCGCCATGCTGGCGCAGCGCTTCGGTAGCGCCATGCGAGAGCAGCGGGAAGTTGCCCCAGGCCAGGTTGGCCGAGTTGATCATCTCGTTCAGCGGCACACCCAACAGATGCGGCATGCCTTGGCCGCCAAACTCCGCCTCGGCGGTCAGGCCATTCCAGCCGCTGTCCACGAACTGGTCGTAGGCGGCGCGGAAGCCGGGCGGGGTGGTCACGGCATGGGTGCTCTTGTCGAAGGCGCAGCCGATTTCGTCACCCACGCTATTGAGCGGCGCCAGCACTTGCGAGGTGAAGCGACCGGCCTCTTCGAGCACGGCGTCGATGATGTCGGTGCTGGCCTCGGTGTAGCCGAGGCGGGCGAACAGCGCTTCGGCGCCGAGCACGTCGTGCAGGGCAAAGCGGAAATCGGTCAGCGGGGCGGCATAGCTGCTCATGCGGGATCCTTGAAGCGGGTGCGGGAGGGCGTGCGCGTCAGCGCAGCACGCCATTGAGGCCGGGGGCCGGGCTGAGCGTGTTGCGCGATTCCACCGCGAACTCGCGTTGTTTCTTGTCCTGCGGGGTGGCCCATACCGTGCCCTTGAGGGTGTAGGGCAGCGAGCGGCCGCCGGCCAGCACATCGGCCACGGTGATGCGGCCCAGCGAGGTGGGCTGCACGGTGACGGTGACGATATCGGCGGTTTCCGGGCCGATGGACATGCCCACCGCCCGGTCGAGCTTGCCGGCCACCTGCTCGCCAGCAGAGATCTCCAGCGCCACGCGCTCGAACTGCATCGGGATGCTGCTGTAGTTCTGCAGGCGCAGGTCGACCGACCAGCTGCCATCGGCGCGGACGGTGAGCTGCTGGATGCTGGCGGCCGGCTCGGACACGCGGCGCACCGCGCCGCCGCAAGCGCTCAACAGCAGGCCACAGGCCAGCGACACGATCAGGAGGCGGGAGGCACGACGCATGTAAGGGGTCCTTGGCGGCTGAGGCGGCGCCAAGAATACTACGCAGTACGGACGCCGCCTTGCGCCCGATGCCAGCCCCGCCCGCCCGGGAGCGGGGTACCCGGCTCACAGCACGGGCGCGGCCACGATCAGCGGCGACAGGTCGTAGCCCATCTGCGTGGCACGGGCCTTGAGCTGCTCGAACTGCGCACGCGGCATCTGTGGCGAGCGCGACAGGATCCACAGATAGTTGCGATCCGGCTCGCCGACCAGCGCCCATTGATAGTCCGGGTCGAGCGCGATCACCCAATAATCGGCCCAGACCAGCGGCAGCCAGCTCAGCCATTCGGGCGCGAAGCGTACCTGCAACTGCCCCGGATGGCCGTCGACCGGTCGCGCCACGCCATCGGCCTGGGTCAGGCTGCCATCGGCGGTGCGGCAGCCATTGCGCACGCCGATCAAGCCATCGTCGCGCAAGGTGTAGCTGGCGGTGATATCGCTGCGGCACTTTTTCTGAAACGACACCGGTAGATGCGCGATCTCATGCCACTGCCCTGCGTAGCGCGAGATATCCAGCTGCGGGACCGCGCGCACCGGTTGCTGCGCGGACGCAGCCAGTGGCAGCAGGGCGAGGCACGACCACAGCAGGCAAGACAGGCGCATGACGATCTCCGATGGACGCGCGCAGGCTAGGCGATGCGCCTCCCTGCGCGGCGTGAACCGGTGCAAGAAATCAGGCGACGACGCCACGCTGCAACAAAGTTGGTCACAACGCTTGCCCAAAGTGCGCCTGCTCGCTATGATGCGCCTCCTCGCAACGCAGGCATCGCGTCGCAGGTAGTGGCCGAGTAGCTCAGTTGGTAGAGCAGGGGATTGAAAATCCCCGTGTCGGCGGTTCGATTCCGTCCTCGGCCACCATTTTCAAGCCTGCATTCGCAAGGCTTCCCGGTTAGATCCGGATTCGTCGTCTTCCTCACGTTGCATGTTGCGATGTCCCAGCCCGGGGCGATTGCGCTGATGCGTGCGTTTTCATGCACGCCGGATATCGCCGCGCTGGCATCGACGCAGTGACGCGACGGCAATCCTGCTCCGCTGTTCTAGATCGTTCCGCTGCAGCTGCTGTTGCGCATCTGTGCGGATGTTGCCGCGGGTTTCCACGTCATCTTCAACCTGGCGCGGCAATACTCTGCGCATGACGCACAAGACTCTTCGACGCACCTTGATCCATGGCTACTGCGGTGAATTCCGCGTGGAGACCATGGAAAGTCAGGCCCCGGGCGACACCCGCTGGATGTCGACCGCGTTCGTCTATCACCGCGACCGCGCGGCGCCGGTGGCCACCATCGAGGGCGCCGGCGAAGGCGAGTATCGCGGTGACGCGCGCGAACAGGCATTGCGCGTGGGATCGTGCCTGGCAGATTTTCTGGACCCGAAGGAATACCGGGCGGACCCGGCCGAAGCGGGTTAGCAGCTCGCCGGTTGGTGCAGGTGCCTGGTGCGCTCCCGGCACGGCGCCGCGCCGACGCGCATCAAAGCAACGCCACGCAGTGCAGATGGGTGTGCAGGCCTTTGCGCAGGATGCGATAACTGTCGCGATCGAAGTCTCCCGGCGCCGACTTCAGCTTGCGCGCGGCGGCCAACGAGGCCGTGCTGCCCAGGTAGTGCCAGTCGCGCAGCACGTGGAACTGGGTCAGATGCGCGCCCTGTTCCTTCACCGCCACGGCGCCGGGAAATGGCCAGACGGCCTGTTCCAGGTGCCCTAGCGCGTCGCGCAGACGTTCCTCGTGGTCGCCCAGCGTTTCCGCGCCATGGCAGGCGCCGGCGCAGCGTTTGAGCATGGCGCGGAAGCATGGCCGGCCGGCAGCGACGCTCTCCAGCCCCAGCAGTCCGTAGCAAAGGCGGTCGCGATCGGCCAGCCGCCGTAGTGCCTCCTTGGCGGCGCGCGGGCTCGAGTACAGCCCGTACAGCCACGGTGTCAGCGCGGGGTCGCTCTCGGCCGAATGCACGATGGACACCTCGCCGCGATACAGCCGGATCGAAAACTGGCGCGGCACGCGGCGCAGCTTCTGGTTGTACAGCGGCCGCATCGATTTGATCAGTTGCGACTCCAGCAGTTGCGCGCCCAGATCGCCGGCCATTTCGATCACGCTCACCCGGCGGGTCTGACGCAGCAGCGCGGCTTCGCGGGGCGTACGGAAATGATCCATCACCCGTCCGCGCAGATTGATGCTCTTGCCGATGTACAGCGGCAGTCCGTCGTCCTGCCCGTGGAAGAGATACACGCCCGGCGTGGCAGGCAGGGTTTCCAGCGTGCTGCGCAGATGCTCGGGGTAGGCGTAGTCCACCGGGCTCAAGCCGCGCCGGGTGCGCTCACTCCGGGCCATGGGGCGACCGGGGCTGCGGTGAGTGGCAATCGCTGGCGTGCTTGGGCCGATACGGGTGTGCCGATCGGCATGCGTCGTCTGCGATCGCGCTGATGTGCGATGCAGGTGCGCCCATGCCAGGGCGGCATCGTGGCCGGGTGGTGTGTGTCATCGGGCGCGAGCGTGCCAACCTGCCGTCTCATCCGATGAGACTCGGCCGATGCCGATGCCGATGCAATCAACACCGCGCTACTTAGCGATTGTTGCCGCCACCACTAACCTGACCACCTTTCTTGCCGGCTTCGCGTGCCTCTTCGGAGCTGAACTCGTGCGCGTTGCCGCTTTCATGAGCCGCCTGGCCGCCCTGGGCCGGCGGCGAGGCATCCATGTTGCGGCGATAGACGAACAGGCGCGGCGCCTTGGCTGCCTGTGCCGGGGCCTGGCGTTCGCCGGCGATCAACGAGAATCCAATCTCGGCCAGCATGCGCGAGAGCGCGTTGGCGTTGCCGCGGCCCGGATCGCTGATCACGATCTCGCACGCGGGTTTGGCCAGGGCGGGGATCAGCTTGGCCAGCATGGTGGCGTGGCGGGTTTCATAGAGCACATCGCTGGCGATGATCATGTCGAACTGCCCCATGGTTGGCGCGCCGGTGTCCCAGTCGAGCCGGCGATACGGCACCGCGTCCAGCCCGTTGAGCGCAGCGTTGTAGGCCAGGAACACTTCCGCCAGCGGATGGTGGTCGCTGGCCACCACGTCGGCGCCGCGCCGGCGCAGCACCAGGCTCGCCAGCCCCAGCCCGCAGCCGAGCTCGAGAATGCGCCTGCCCTCGATCGGGCGGGTGGCCATTGCTTCGGCCAGCAACTGGCCTGCCGGCCACACCTGGCCGAACAGGCTCCACTGCGCCGAGGAAATGCCGGCGTCGGCAGCGGCCTGGTCCGGGTCGGCGTATTGCTGCTTGTCCGCCAAGGCGCGGATGACGTAGGTCTGCTGCCCGAAGGTCAGTTCGTGAATCTGGGTCTGGTAGCCCGACATGGTGGCATCGCATGGGTGGCCAGGCATCAGCACCGGCAGGGAAGACGCACGCGCGACGCCGCCGCAGTGGCAGAGCGAAGGCGCAGGAGCTGCAAACAGCCCGCGCATGCTACGGCAAAACGGCGCGCACGCGGTCGCGTGGGTCTGCGTGGGAGGGCAGGGCCGCTGCCGGAGTGCACGGCCACCCAGCCGGTTGCATTCGGTTGCATCGGCGCGCGCGGCCGTACGGCAAAGGCTCATGGATGTGACGGGTCAACTCACCGGGCCCAACTAGAATGTCGCCACGGGAATAGCCCCGCGGAGAACACCACTTGAACGATCCCCGTCACGGAGAGCTGCGCGCGCCTCATATCAGCGAATCCCGCAGCCTGCCTGTGGAGAAGCACCGCTCGGATATCTTTTTTGCCGCCGTGGAAACCACGCGCATGCCGATGACGGTGACCGACCCGCATCTGCCGGACAATCCGATCGTGTTCGCCAATCGCGCGTTCCTGGAAATGACCGGGTATTCGGCCGACGAGATCATCGGCAACAACTGCCGCTTCCTGCAGGGCCCGGAGACCGATCCGGCCAGCGTGCAGGACGTGCGCGAGTCCATCGACAACCGCCGCGAATTCGCCACCGAGGTGCTCAATTACCGCAAGGACGGGTCCTCGTTCTGGAACGCGCTATTCGTCTCGCCGGTGTTCGACGACAAGGGCAACCTGGTCTACTTCTTCGGCTCGCAGCTGGATGTGAGCCGCCGCCGCGACGCCGAGGATGCCTTGCGCCAGGCGCAGAAGATGGAAGCGCTGGGGCAACTCACCGGTGGCATTGCGCACGATTTCAATAACCTGCTGCAGGTAATGTCCGGGCACCTGGAAGTGATCCAGATGATGGCGGCCGCCAACGCGGGCAGCAATGCCGATCGCATCGCGTTCAGCGCCGAACATGCGGCCGCGGCTGCGGCCAAGGCCGCCACGCTCACCCAGCAATTGCTGGCGTTCTCGCGCAAGCAGAAGTTGCGCGGCCGCGTGGTCAATCTCAATACCCTGGTGGCGGGCATGAACAACATGGCCGAGCGCGCGCTGGGTGGCGGCATCACCTTGCGGCAGTTGCTCGAAGAGGGGCTGTGGAATTGCCAGATCGATACCACGCAAGCCGAGGTGGCATTGCTGAACGTGTTGATCAACGCACGCGATGCAATGGCGCAGGCCGAGCGTAAGGAGGTCACGGTGCAGACCCAGAACGTGGAGATCACCAGCCACGATCTGGCAATGCATCACCAGCTGGCGCCCGGACGCTACGTGAGCATCGCGGTGAGCGATACCGGCAGCGGCATGCCGCCGGAAGTGGCCAGCCGCGTCATGGAGCCGTTCTTCACCACCAAGGAAGAGGGGCAGGGTACGGGCCTGGGGCTGTCCATGGTGTACGGCTTCGTCAAGCAGTCCGGCGGCACGGTGCGCATCTACAGCGAGGTGGACCAGGGCACCACGGTACGCCTGTATTTCCCGGCTTCCAGCGAATTCGAGAACGACCTGCAGGCGGCCAAGAGCCGCGCGATCGACAAGGGTGGCGACGAGACCATTCTGGTGGTGGAAGACAAGCAGGACGTGGCGGTGGTGGCCAAGATGTTCCTGGAAAATGCCGGGTATCGCATTCTGTCCGCATCGAGCGGGCGCGAGGCGATCGAACTGCTGGAACAGCACCCGGAGGTGGATGCGTTGTTCACCGATCTGATCATGCCCGGCGGCATGAATGGCGTGGTGCTGGCACGCGAAGCGCGTCGCATGCAGCCCAAGTTGAAAGTGCTGCTGACCACCGGCTACGCCGACGCCAGCATCCAGCGGACCGACGTGGGCGGTGCGGAATTCGACGTGGTCAACAAACCCTACACGCAGAAGGAATTGCTAAAGCGCATCCGCATGCTGCTGGATGGCCCGACTGGCGTGGGTTAGGCGCCGGAGGGGCAGGGGCGATGGCGTTGATCGGCATCGCCTGCATATGCCAGCGTCCCGGGCGAGGGGCATGTTGGCCGATCGGTTGCCGGTGCAGCCCCCGCCTGATCGGCATTCAACAAGCCGGGCCGCGACCACTCCGAATCCCCAATCCCCAATCCCCGTCCAGCTACTCTTCGCCCAGCGGTGCCACATAGCCTTCGGGTTTGTCGGCATTGCGGTCGAACAGGAACTTCTGCAATTCGGCCTCGAGAAACGCGCGGTGCTTGGGGTCGCGCGGTGACAGCCGGTTTTCATTGATCAGCATGGTCTGGTGTGCCAGCCACGCCTGCCAGGCGGTCTTGCCGATGTGCGCGAACACGCGCTGGCCCAGCTCGCCGGGGTAGGGCACGAAATCCAGGCCGTCGGTGTCGCATTGCTGGTACTGGCAGAACACGGTGCGGGACATGCGAATTCCTTTGAAGGCGTGCTTAAAGCGTGTCGAGCAGTTTGCGGATCGGTGCCGGCAAGCCCAGCGAGCCGAGATCGGCGCGCGCCACCCAACGCAGGTCGTCATTGTCGCGCACCGTTGCGCGCAGCGCGACCTTGCGCAGGCGCAAGGGCTGCAGGTGCAGCCGGTAATGGCTGAAGGTGTGCACGAGCGGCGCCATCGCATCGGCGCGTTCGTAGTTGCCTTCGATGTGGGTGGCGAACCAGCTGCGCAGGCCGCTGTCGGTCTCCGCCTGCGGCAGGGTCCACAACGAGGCCCAGATGCCGGTCGGCGGGCGGCGTTGCAACAGGATCTCGCCGTGCAGGTTTTCCAGCAGCAAGGCAGTGGCTTCGCGCTCGGGCAGCACCTTGCCGGGCTTGGGAGTGGGTAAGGCGTCCACCAGGCCGTCGCGGCGGGCGACGCAGTCCTGCTGCAGCGGGCACACGATACACGCCGGTCTGGCGCGCGTGCACAGCGTGGCACCGAAATCCATCTGCGCCTGCGTGTAGTCGGCCAGTCGTCCGGCCGGCACGTGCGCAACATGGGCCCAGGCCAGTTGCCATAGCTGCTTTTCCACCACCGGCAGGCCGGGATAGCCGGCGATGCCGTGGACACGCGTGAGCACACGCTTGACGTTGCCATCCATGATCGGAAAACGCTCGTTCCAGGCCTGGCTCAGGATGGCGCCGGCCGTGCTGCGGCCGATGCCCGGCAGCGCAAGCAGTGCATCGAAGTCGCGCGGCAGGTCGCCATCGTGCGAGGCGACGCAGTGTTTGGCGGCGGCATGCAGGTTGCGCGCGCGGGCGTAGTAGCCCAGCCCGGCCCAATGCGCCATCACGGTGTCGTTGTCGGCTGCCGCCAAATCCGCCAGCGTAGGGAAGCTTTCCACGAATTTGTGGAAATACGGAATGACCACCGCCACCTGGGTCTGCTGCAGCATGATCTCCGACAGCCACACCCGGTACGGCGCGCGTGGATGCTGCCAGGGCAGATCGTGGCGGCCGTGGCCGTCGAACCAGTGCAGCAGGCGCTCGACGAAGGTATCAGCAAGGGGAGTGGCGTGGTCGGCTGGCATGGCGCTCTGCTGGCGGTGGAGGGCAAGGGTGTCGGGAGCAGGAGTGCAGCTGCTACGCGCGTGGTGCGGCGCGTCCACTCACCGCAGCGGAAACGTCATTCCGACCAGGCACCGTTCGCAGAAACATCCGCATCCCCAGGCCAATGCGGTGATGTGGGCGCACGGTAATAAGCCACCGACGCACAGCGCGGACTGGCGTGTGCAGTGCTGCAGGCAAGGGCTGGGCAACCGTCAGTACACGTCGTGCCTGCGACCAGTCACGCGATACCTGCCGCACGCTGCAACCACCCCGCAGCGCTTGCAGATGCGGGCAGGCATCTTCCAATCAACCGCCCAAGGCGTCCGGCAACAGTGCGTCGACGAAGGCGACCGGGTCGAAGACGCGCAGGTCTTCCGGGCGTTCGCCGATGCCGGCGAAGCGGATCGGGATGTTGAACTCCCGCGCCAGCGCAAACACCACGCCACCCTTGGCGGTGCCATCGAGCTTGGTCACGACCAGGCCGGTGACGCCGACCGCCGCATGGAACTGACGCAGCTGCGAGATGGCGTTCTGGCCGGTGGTGCCGTCGATGACCATCAGCACTTCGTGCGGCGCGGCGGCGTCGATCTTGCCGAGCACGCGGCGGATCTTGCCCAGCTCGTTCATCAGCCCGGTCTGGGTGTGCAGGCGGCCGGCGGTGTCGGCGATCAAGACGTCGGTGCCGCGCGCCTTGGCGGCCTGCAGCGCGTCGAACGCCACCGAAGCGGCATCGGCATTCTGCCCCTGCGCAATCACCGCCACACCGTTGCGGTCGCCCCAGGCCTGCAGCTGCGCCACGGCAGCGGCGCGGAAGGTGTCGCCGGCGGCCAGCATCAGGCTGTTGCCGTCGTCCTTGAAGCGCTTGGCCAGCTTGCCGATGGTGGTGGTCTTGCCAACGCCGTTGACGCCGACGGTGAGCACCACGAAGGGCTTGTGCGAGCGGTCGATGACCAGTGGCTTGGAGACCGGCTGCAGCAGCGCGATGAGATCGGCGCGCAAGGCCTTGAACATGGCCTGGGCATCGACGAATTCGCGCGACTTCATGCGCTTGCGCAGGCCTTCGACCAACGCGGTGGTGGCGCCGATGCCGACGTCGGCGGTGATCAACGCAGTCTCGATCTCGTCGAGCAGGTCGTCGTCGAGCTTGGGGTTGCGCGAGAACAGGCCACCGAAGCTGCGCGCGAAGGTGCTGTTGCGCAGGCGCTCGCGCCAGCCGGGTTTGCCCGCCGGTGCAGCAGGCAGGGCGTCGTGCTGGCCGACGATGCTGTCGTCCTGGGTGCCTGGCAGCGGACTGCTGACGATGGCCGGTGCGGTGACCACTGGTGTCGTGCTCGCGGCCGGGGCGGCGGCGGGCGGGGCGGAGGCGGCAGGCGGTACGACGGCGGGCGGAGCAGCAACAGGCGGTACGACAGCAGGCGCAGCGGCAATAGGCGCAGCGGCAATAGGCGCAGCGGCAACAGGCGTCGCGACCGGCGCTGCGGGCGTCGATGGTGGCGATTGCAACAGCGACTGCGCCGGTGCAGCAGGCGCTGCGGGCGCCGTTGCCGGCGAGGTCGGTACGCCGTGTGGCTGCGCCACGACTGGCGGCACCACCACCACCGGCGCCGGGGCGACGGGGGCGGCGGCAGGCGCCGGGTCCGGCAGTGCCTGCAGGGCCGATGGGGCCGGCGCCGCAGGGGCGGGCGGCGTGTTCGGCACCGCCGCCACGCTCTGCGCCTGGCCGGTGCGGGCGGCGATGTCGCGTGCCAACGCCTCAGCCGGTGTGGCGGGCGCGGCGTGCTCGGCGGCCGGCGTTGGCGGGTCCGCCGCTACCGGTGCGGGCGTGGGCGCTGGCGTAGCGGCAGGCGGTGTGCCGGTCTGCGCAGGTGGCAGGGCGTCGACGGGCGATGCAGGGGTGGCGGCAGACGGCGCGGTGGGAAATGCGGCTGCCAGTTCTTCCAGGCTGTAGCGCGAGGTACGCGAGCTGTCGGGCGTGGTGGGCTTGTTGCGGCGAAAAAAGCTGGCCATTGGCAACGCAGTAGGGGAAACCCGAAATTCTACCATCGGGGTCCGGTCTCACCTTGACGCGCCCTTCAGTGGCGCCCCTCGCCACCACGGCGGCAGCACATCACGCTCGGGCCCGCAATGCTGCCGAATTCGGCATTTGTGCCGGCCGTGTGTCAGCGCATGATGGGCGCCTTACAGCTGGCCCTTGAGCGCGCGGTAATCGCGCGGAGTCATGCCGACGGTGGCTTTGAACTGGCGCGCGAAGGCGCTCTGGTCGGCAAAGCCGCAGCGTTGCCCGATGCTGGCAATACTGTCCTCGCCATACAGCAGCCGCATCGCCGATTCGATGCGCAGCTTGGTCAGCAGTTGCTGCGGGGTGACCTGGAAGACGCGGCGGAAGTGCCGCTCCAGCTGCGCCACCGACAGCCCGGCCAGATCGGCCAGCGCCTGCACGCGCAGGTTGTCGCCGAAGTTGGCCTGCATGTGTTCCATCACCTGGCTCAGGCGTTCGTAGGCCGAATGCCGGCTATCGGGCTGGCCCAGATCACGCGAGATGCCGACCACGCCGATCACCTCGTTGGCCTCGCACAGTGGGCGCTTGAAGGTCAGGCACCAGCCCGGCAGGCGATTGGGATACAGGTGCACTTCGAGCTGGTTGTCGATGAGTTCGCCAAGCAGGACGCGACGGTCCTGCATCATGTAGCTGCCGCCCAGCGGCAGGGGGAAGACTTCCAGCGGCGACCGACCGATGATCTCGCTGCGCAGCTTGCGCCCCAATCGACGCACCAGGGTGAGGTTGCAGTGGGTGTAGCGGCCCTCGCTGTCCTTGATGAAGAACACCACATCCGGCAGTGCATCGAACAGCGTCTGCATTTCCAGCGCGGGCAGGTTGAGGTCCATCAGGGTCATGGTAGCGGTCACGATTTGACGGTTGCACGAAGGTGCAACCCAGCAATGATCCTAGCGCAAACGCGCGGCGATGCATCGGGTTGGTAATTGTGCAGATTTCCGCATTTTGATTTCGCATTGCACGCTAGTCGTGCGCGGGCCGGCAGTGGGAGCATGCGCCATGCACAGCATCGACGTGATCGACTCTCATACGGCCGGCGAGCCCACCCGCGTGGTCCTGGCCGGCTTCCCCGATCTGGGCGATGGCGACCTGGCGCAGTGTCGCGAGCGGTTCGGCCGCGAGTTCGACCAGTGGCGCAGCGCGATTGCCTGCGAGCCGCGCGGCTCGGACACCATGGTCGGCGCGTTGCTGCTGCCGGCGCGCGACCCGAGCGCCTGCACCGGGGTGATCTTCTTCAACAACGTGGGTTATCTGGGCATGTGCGGGCACGGCACGATTGGTGTGGTGCGCACGCTGGCCGAGCTGGGGCGGATCGCGCCGGGCAGGCACCGTATCGAAACGCCGGTGGGCACGGTGGGCGTGGAGCTGGCCGACGACGGCACCGTGTGGGTGGACAACGTGGAAAGTTATCGCGCGGCTGCCGGTGTGGTGGTGGACGTGCCGGGGCATGGCGCGGTGCGCGGCGATGTGGCCTGGGGCGGCAACTGGTTCTTCATCACCGAGCAGGCGCCATGTGCGCTGGACCTGGCGCATCAACGCGCGCTCACTGCCTACACCGAAGCGATCCGGCTGGCGCTGCAGGCCGCCGGCATCACCGGCGAGGGCGGTGGCGAGATCGACCATATCGAAGTCAACGGCGCCGCACCCGATGGCAGCGGCGTGGCGCGCAATTTCGTGCTGTGCCCGGGGCTGGCCTACGACCGTTCGCCGTGCGGCACCGGCACCAGCGCCAAGCTGGCGTGCCTGGCCGCCGACGGCAAGCTGGGCGAGGGCGAGCGCTGGGTGCAGCAAGGCATCCTGGGCAGTGCGTTCGAAGGCAGTTATCGCCTGAGCGGGCGCGGTATTGCGCCGCGCATCAGCGGGCAGGCGTACATCACTGCGCGCGCGCAGCTGCTGATCGACCCGGCCGACCCGTTCGCCTGGGGCATCGTGGCCTGATGGAGGCCGTGCGGCCCGCGCCGGTGGTTGCGTCGGCCATGTCGCCGGCCGAACTGGTGATCGTCGGCACGTCTGCTGCGCTGCCCGCGTCGCCATCGCCCGCGACGGCATCTGCGCCGGCGCCGGGTTCCGTGGCCGGACCCGAATCCGGCTCTGCGCCGTCTGCCGCCTCCACGCGGCGCAGTTACGACCTGATCGTGGTCGGTGCCGGCATTGTTGGCGCCGCCTGCGCCGAGGCTGCGGCGGGCGAGGGGCTGCGGGTGGCGATCGTCGAACCGGGGCCGATCGGCGGCGGCGCCACCGCCGCGGCGATGGGGCACCTGGTGGCGATGGACGACGACCCGGCCGAGCTGGCGTTGTCGGCGTATTCGCTGCGCCTGTGGGAGCGCTTCGCGACGCTGAGCGATGCCGAATTCAGCCGCTGCGGCACGCTGTGGGTGGCCCGCGACGCGCGCGAACTGGCGGCGGTGCCGGCCAAGATCGCGCGGCTGGCCGCTGCCGATCTGCAGGCAGAAGCGATCGATGCGGCGCAGTTGTATGCGCTGGAGCCGCAGCTGGTGCCCGGCCTGGCCGGCGGCATGCGCGTGCCCGGCGAGGCGGTGGTGTATCCGCCGCGGGTGGCGCGGCATCTGGTGAGCCTGGCCTGCAAGGCCGGCGCGCAGGTATTTGCCGGCCGCCGCGTTGCGCAGTTGCAGGAGCATGCAGTGCGCCTGGACGACGGGCAGGTGCTTGCCGGAGCCGTGCTGGTGGCCAGCGGCGTGGCCTTGCCGCAGTTGCTGCCCGAGCTGGCGTTGCGCCCGCGCAAGGGCCATCTGGTGATCACCGACCGCCACCCGGGGTTGATCCGGCATCAGCTGCTGGAACTCGGTTATGCCGATTCGGCGCATGGCGCCGACGACACCAGTGTGGCCTTCAATGTGCAGCCGCGGCCGACCGGGCAGATATTGATCGGCTCCTCGCGCCAGTTCGGCGAGCACGATCGCGCGTTGTCGATGCCGGTGCTGCAGCAGATGTTGCAGCGTGCTTTTGCGTATCTGCCGGTGCTGCGTGAGTTGCAGGCAATTCGCGTATGGACCGGGCTGCGCCCGGCCACGCCGGATGGGCGGCCGTATCTGGGGGCGGTGCCCGGCCGGCGCGATGTGTGGGTGGCCGCCGGTCACGAGGGGCTGGGCGTCACCACGGCGCTGGGGAGCGCACGGGTGATCGTGGACAGCCTGCTCGGGCGCACGCCGGCCATCGACCCGATGCCGTACGCCCCGGCGCGTGCCGTGCAGGGCACGGCCGCATGAGCGCGACAGTGCGGTTGCACGTGGATGCGCAGCCGGTCGAGGTGCCGGCCGGTGCCAGCGTGGCGGCTGCCGTGGCGCAAGCCACGCTGCAGTTCCGGCGATCCAGCAGCGGGCAACCGCGCGCGCCGTTATGCGGCATGGGCGTGTGTTTCGAATGCCGCGTGCGGATCGATGGCATCGGCCAGCAACGCGCCTGTCTGGTGGACGCACGCGATGGCATGCAGGTGCGCACCGATGGCTGAATGCGTGCTGCATTTCGATGTATTGGTGATCGGCGCCGGGCCGGCCGGGTTGGCCGCCGCGCACGCCGCAGCCAGTCACGGTGTGCGCGTGGGCGTGGTGGACATGCAGCCGCGTGTGGGCGGGCAGGTGTGGCGCAGCGATGTGCAGCACGGTGCGCCGGCCGATGCGCGCGCGCTGCTGCAACAGGTGCAGGGCAATGCGGCGATCACGCTGCAGACGCGCACGCAGATCCTGCTGGCGCAACCGGGCTGGTTGTTGTCCGATGGCCCGGACGGCACGCAGCAACTGCATTACGCCGCCCTGGTGCTGGCCACCGGTGCGCGCGAATTGCTGCTGCCGTTTCCGGGCTGGACCTTGCCCGGCGTCACCGGTGCCGGCGCGGCGCAGGCGCTTGCGAAGCAGGGTTGGCCGCTGGCCGGCAAGCGTGTGCTGGTGGCCGGCAGTGGCCCGCTGCTGCTGGCCAGTGCGGCCACCTTGCAACGGCATGGCGCGCAGGTGCTGGGCATCCACGAACAGGCCTCGGCAGCGGCGTTGCGCCGGTTCGCGCTGCAGTTGTGGCGCTGGCCGGGCAAGGCCGCGCAGGCTGCCGCGTTGCGCCTGCAGCTGCACGCAGTGGCGTATCGCGCCGGCAGCGTCGTGGTTGCCGCGCATGGCGATACGCAGCTGCGCGAGGTCGAACTGGAAGGGCCCGGCGGCCGCACGCGCATCGCATGCGACCACCTGGCGGTGGGCTATGGCCTGGTGCCCAATACCGAGCTTGCGCAATTGCTGGGTTGCCAGCTGCAGGCATGTGGGGCGCACCAGCAGGTGCAGGTGGATGCGCTGCTGCGCACCAGCGTCACCCAGGTGTTTGCCGCCGGCGAAGCCTGCGGCATCGGTGGGCGCGATTGCGCCTTGATCGAAGGCGCGATGGCCGGGCACATGGCCGCCGATGCGCCGGAGGCCGCGTTGCGCCTGCAACCAAGGCGGCGCGCCGCGCGTGCATTTGCCGACTTGTTGCAGCAGCAGTTCGCGCTGGACCCGCGCATCCGCGCGCTGGCGCAACCGGACACGCTGATCTGCCGCTGCGAAGACGTGCCGCTGGGCGCACTGGACGACTTCAACGATGCGCGCGACGCCAAGCTGGCCTCGCGCTGCGGCATGGGCGCCTGCCAGGGCCGCATCTGCTCCGCTGCGCTGGCCGAACTGGGCCGTTGCCCGCCCGAGCTTTCCACCGACGCCGGCCGCCGGCCGCCGTTGTTCCCGGTCCGCCTCGCGGCGCTGGCCGACTCGTTCACTTCCGACTCGCAAGGGAATCACCCATGAGCATTGCTGCGTTCTGGCACGGCGTGTTGCCGGCCATCACCACCCCGTTCACCGCCTCGGGCGACATCGACCACGACTTCCTCGGCAAGCATGCCAACCAGCTGGTGGATGCCGGTTGCACCGCAATCGTGCCGCTGGGCTCGTTGGGCGAGGCCGCCACCTTGAGCGTGGACGACAAGCTGGCGATCCTGCGCACGCTGGTCACCGCCTTGAACGGCCGCGTGCCGGTGGTGCCGGGCATCGCCAGCCTGGCCACCGGCGAGGCGGTGGCACTGGCCAAGGCGGCCAAGGACATCGGCTGCGGCGGCCTGATGGTGCTGCCGCCGTACGTGTACTCCACCGACTGGCGCGAAATGGGCGCGCATGTGCGTGCGGTGATCGGCGCGACCGACCTGCCGGTGATCCTGTACAACAACCCGGTGGCCTACAAGACCGATTTCGGCCCGGCGCAGATCGCCGAGCTGGCTGCCGAATTCCCGAACCTGCAGGCCGTGAAGGAATCCTCCGGCGACGTGCGCCGCTTTGCCGCCCTGCAGGAACTGCTGGGCGATCGGCTGGCGCTGCTGGTGGGCATGGACGATGCCATCGTCGAAGGCCTGAGCATGGGCGCCAAGGGCTGGATCGCAGGGCTGGTCAATGCGTATCCGAAAGAATCGGTGCGCCTGTTCGAACTCGCCCGCGACGGCGGTTACCCGGCGGCAAAGGAGTTGTACCACTGGTTCCTGCCGCTGCTGCGCCTGGACACCGTGCCCACCTTCGTGCAGCTGATCAAGCTGGTGCAGGCAAAGGTGGGCATGGGGAGCGAGCAGGTGCGTGCGCCGCGGCTGGTGGTGGCCGGCGCCGAGCGCGATGCCGCGTTGAAGGTGATCGAGCATGCCATCGCCACGGCGCCGAAGAGCAGCTAGCAACACGACTGCGCCGCCGCCAGGCGGGCGCGGTTGGTGCTCGGATCGGCATGTACCACTCGTACACTCCGACGCTGAGCGCGCTGCCCGCACCCGCCTGACGACTGCGCGCTACGTTCTGTTAGCCGCTCTCGGTTGTCCTGATGGCGTACGGCCATCGCACGCTGCGTCTACTCGCAGGCACAGCGTGCGGCGCGTGCGGATTCGCCCCACGCGCCGTGCCTGCGCGTGGGGCAAGGCGTCGGCGGCTGCGGATGTGGCCTGCAGTGCTGCATCCTCATCGCTTCTCTGGCCGGCCGCTGGCGCACAGTGCGCAGGCCCTGCATCCCTGTTACCGAAGGTGCCGCAATGAACGACACGAACCACTCCATTCCCATGACCGCCGCCGAGGTGCTACTGGCAGGCCAATGGCAACCCAGCCGCCACGCGGCCGGCAGCTTCCGCGCTGCCGACCCGACCACCGGCGAGCCGATCGGCCCGCAGTTTCCGATCAGTGGCGCGGACGATGTGGAAGCCGCCGTCGCCGCAGCGCAGGCGGTGGCAGCGGAACTGGCGGCTGCACCGGTGGAGCGCATCGCCGCCTTCCTGGACGCCTATGCCGACGCGCTGGATGCCGATGCCGACACCCTGGTCGCGTTGGCGCATGCCGAAACCGCGTTGCCCGCGCCCACACGCTTGCGTGGCAACGAACTGCCGCGCACCAGCGGGCAGCTGCGCCAGGCCGCGCAGGCGGTGCGCACGTACAGCTGGACCCATCCCGTCATCGATAACGCGGCCGATCTGCGTTCGCACCTGGCGCCGCTAGGCAAGCCGGTGCTGGTGTTCGGCCCCAACAATTTCCCGTTTGCGTTCAATGCCATTGCCGGCAGCGATTTCGCCAGCGCGATCGCAGCGCGCAACCCGGTGATCGCCAAGGCGCACCCGCTGCATCCGGCCACCAGCCAGCGCATGGCGCAGCTGGCGCATCAGGCGCTGGTTGCGGCCGGTCTGCCGGCGGTGGCCGTACAGTTGCTGTATCACTTCGACAACGCCATCGGCGTGCGGCTGGCCGGCGATGCGCGGCTGGGCGCGATTGGTTTTACCGGCAGCCGTGCCGGTGGGCTGGCGCTGAAGGCAGCGGCCGACGCAGCAGGCGTGCTGTTCTACGCCGAACTGTCCAGCGTCAACCCGGTGTTCCTGTTGCCCGGCGCGCTGGCCGAACGCGGCGATGCGCTGGCGCAGGAGTTCTTTGCGTCCTGCACACTGGGCAGCGGGCAGTTCTGCACCAATCCGGGTGTGGTGGTGGTGCCGCACGGTGCGGCCGGCGATGCGTTTGTTGCGGCCACCAAGGCTCATTTCGAAGCGGCCATGCCGATGGTGCTGTTCTCGGCGGCCGGTGTGGACGGTGTGCAACGCGGGGTGGCCAGCCTGCGCGCTGCCGGTGCCAGCGTACTGGCGGGCGGGCACACCGGCGAGGATGGCTACCGCTACGCGCCGACCTTGTTGAGCGTGGATGCAAAGGCATTCATCGCCCACCCGCACGCACTGCAGGCCGAAGCGTTCGGCCCGGTGAGCCTGCTGGTGCGCGCAGCCGACGTAGCGCAGATGGCGCAGGTGGCGGCGGCATTCGAAGGCAATCTCACCGGTACGCTATATCGCGCCGGCGATGGCAGCGACGATGCGGCCTGGCAGGCCATCGCGCCGGTGTTGCGCGCGCGGGTCGGGCGGCTGATCAACAGCAAGATGCCGACCGGCGTGGCCGTGAGCGCCGCGCAGAACCACGGCGGCCCGTTCCCGAGCACCGGGCACCCGGGCTTCACCGCCGTGGGCATGCCCGGTGCAATCCGCCGTTTTGCGGCCCTGCACAGTTATGACGCGGTGCCCGATGCACTGCTGCCTGCGGAATTGCGCCAGCGCAATCCCGGCGGGGTGGCGCGGCTGGTCGATGGGCAATGGAGCACGGCCGATCTGGGAGCAGGTGCATGAGCGCACAGATCGGCGGGCTGTCGCTGGAGCAGGCGCGTGCGCAGCTGGCGCCGTGGACGCAATGCGCCGCGCCGATCGCCGCGGACGAATACGAGCGCCGCATCGAACGCGCACGCAGCCTGATGCGCAGCCAGAGCGTGGATGCGCTGTTGATCGGCGCCGGCACCTCGCTGCGCTATTTCACCGGCGTGCCATGGGGCGCGAGCGAGCGCCTGGTGGCGTTGTTGCTGACGTTGAATGGCGAGCCGGTGCTGCTGTGTCCTGCGTTCGAAGAAGGCTCGCTGGACGCGGTGCTGAAGATCCCGGTGGCCAAGTACTTATGGGAAGAACACGACGACCCGTATGCGCTGGTGGTGCAGGCCATGGACGAGCGCCACGCGCATGCGTTGGCGCTGGACCCGGGCATTGCCTTCGCCGTGCACACCGGTCTGCGCGCGCATCTTGGCACGGCGATCCGCGATGCGGGGGCGATCGTCGACGGCTGCCGCATGTCCAAGTCGCCGGCCGAGCTGGCGTTGATGCAGCAGGCCTGCGACATGACCCTGCTGGTGCAGCGGCTGGCCGCCGGCATCGCGCACGAGGGCATCGGGACCGATCAACTGGTGCGCTTCATCGACGAGGCGCATCGCGCGCTGGGCGCGGACAACGGTTCGACCTTCTGCATCGTGCAATACGGCCATGCCACCGCATTTCCGCATGGCATCCCGGGCGTGCAGCGCCTGCGCGAAGGCGAGCTGGTGTTGATCGACACCGGCTGCACCGTGCAGGGCTACCATTCCGATATCACCCGCACCTGGATCTATGGCACGCCCAACGCCGCGCAGCAGCGCATCTGGGACCTGGAGCAGGCCGCGCAGGCAGCGGCATTTGCGGCGATCCGCCCCGGTGTGGCCTGTGAGGCAGTGGATCAGGCCGCGCGCACGGCGCTGGAAGCCGCAGGGCTGGGCCCGGACTACCGCTTGCCCGGCCTGCCGCATCGCACCGGCCACGGCTGCGGTCTGGCGATTCATGAGGCACCGTATCTGGTGCGCGGCAATGCGCAGCCGCTGCAGCCGGGCATGTGCGCCAGCAACGAGCCGATGATCGTGGTACCCGGTGAGTTCGGCGTGCGGCTTGAAGACCATTTTTATGTCACCGACGCGGGCGCGCAGTGGTTTACGCCGCCGTCGCTGGCGATCGATCAACCGTTTGCGTGAGCGGCACAGACTCACGCGCGCGTAGGAGCGCACCCGGGCGCGACGGGCATTCCCGAGTAAAGCCATTCGCGCTCATGCGCGCTCCTACCGCTGTCCTTGCATCTTGGAGTAAATGCATGAACCACCTGCGTCCTGTCGCCATCGGCCTGCTTGCCGCCGCATTGTTTACCGCCTGCAAGCCAGCACCGCCGGCATCGGAAACGGCGTCCGCTACCACTGCCTCGGCCAATAGCGAACAAGCCGCCAAGGCCTTCGATGCGTTGCTGGATAAACAGTGGCAATACCAGCTGCAGCACAACCCGGAGTTCGCCAGCATCATCGGCGACAAGCGCTACAACGACCGCTGGAGCGATTATTCGCTGGAAGCGGTGCAGGCGGAGCGCGCCGCAACCGCGGACCTGCTCACGCAGTTTGAAGCAGTGGATGCCAAGGCGCTGGACGAGCAACGCCAGCTCAGCCTGCAGATGATGCTGGGTCAATTGCGCGACAAGCTGGAAGGCATCGACCTCAAGACCTACACGATGCCGCTGGAGCCCATCGGCGGCGTGCAGTTGGCGCTGGCCGGGTATGGTGATGCGTTTCCGTTCGAAAACGCCAAGGATTACCAGGATTACATCAAGCGTCTGCAGACGATCCCGACCGTGATCGAGCAAGTCATCGCGGTGTCGCGCCAGGGCGCGACCGATGGCCTCACTCAGCCGCGCTATCTGTTGGAGCGCCTGCCCGAGCAGATCGACAAGATTGCCGCGTTGACCGGCGAGCAGAGCCCGTTCGCTTCGCCGCTGAAAAAGCTCGATGCGGCGGTGCCGGCCGATCAACGCGACGCGCTGCGTCAACAGGTGCTCGCCGCGATCGATCAGCAGGTGCGCCCGGCCTACGGCAAATTGGCTGCGTTCGTGCGCGACGAATACGCCGCGCAAGGGCGCGCGCAGGAAGGCGTGTGGTCGCTGCCCGATGGCGAGCGCCGTTATCGCTACGCCGTCCACACCCAGACCACCGCCGACATGGCGCCGGAGGAGATCCACCAGATCGGATTGAAGGAAGTTGCGCGCATCGAAGGGGAGATGACGGTGATCGCCAAGGCGCAGGGTTTTGCGGATCTGGCCAGCTTCCGCAAGGCGGTGGAGACCGATAAGCGCCACTTTGCCAGCTCCGGCGAACAGATCCTGCAGCAATACCGGCAGTACATCGCGGCGATGGAGCCGGAACTGCCCAAGCTGTTCGGGCATCTGCCCAAGACGCCGCTGGAGGTGCAGGCGATGCCGGCCTTCCGTCGCAGCGCACCCGGCGCCGAGTATTGGCAAAGCAATCCGGAAGGCACCAAGCCGGCGATCGTGAAGGTCAACACCAGCGACTTCGCCAGCCGCACGCTGATCAACATCGAAACCACCGCCTATCACGAAGGCGTGCCCGGGCATCACCTGCAGATTTCGCTTGCGCAGACGCTGCCCCTGCCGCCGTTCCGCCAGCAGGCTGGCTACAACGCCTATATCGAAGGCTGGGCGCTGTATGCCGAGCGGCTGGGCAAGGAGATCGGTTTCTTCAAGGACCCGTACAACGACTACGGCCGCCTGTCCGGCGAGTTGCTGCGCGCCAACCGGCTGGTGCTCGACACCGGTGTGCACTACAAGCACTGGAATCGCCAGCAGATGGTGGACTTCTTCCACGCGCATCCGTCCGACGACGAGCCCAGCATCCAGTCCGAAACCGACCGCTACATCGTGTGGCCCGGCCAGGCGCTGGGCTACAAGCTCGGTCAGCTGCAGATCCTGGCATTGCGCGCGGAAGCGGAAAAAGAGCTGGGCGATCGTTTCGATGTGCGCGCCTTCCACGATGCGGTGCTCGGCGGCGGCGCGATGCCGCTGGCACTGTTGCAGCAGCGCGTGCGGCAGTGGATTGCGCAGGCCAAGGTGGCACCCGAGGCACGCGGATGAGGACCAGCCGCATCTGGCGCGCAAGCGCATTGAGCGTGTTGATTGCCTCCGGTCTGGGCGCCGCCGCCGTGCAGGCGCAAGCCGCAGCACCCGCACCCGCAGCAAGCACGCAAGACAGCGCGGCGGCACGTTTCAAAGCGCTGTACACGCGCGAATGGCGCTGGCGGCAGGCGCAGTTGTCCGGTGCGGTGGATGAAGACAACCAGGCCACGCAGGAGCAGCAATCCGACCATCTACCCAAGGTGGACGTGGCCACGCAGAACCAGCGCACGGCGTACTGGCAACAGGCGTTGAAGGAACTGGATGCCATCCCGCAGGCGCAGCTGCCGCCCGAAGATCAGGTCAGTTACCAGGTGTACCGCCAGCAATTGCTGGTGCTGCTGGATCAGCAGCGTTTTCGCGCCTGGGAAATGCCGTTCAACAGTGACTCGGCGTTCTGGAGCGACCTGGGCTTCAGCGCCGAGGCCAAGTTGCGCACGCGCGAGGATTATCAGCGCTATCTGAAGATGCTGGCCGATATCCCGCGCTATTTCGCCGAGCACACCGACAACATGCGCGCCGGGCTGGCGCGTGGTTTCAGCCAGCCAAAGGTCACGCTGACCGGCCGCGATCAATCCATCGCCGATGTGGCGCAGGCCAAGGGTCAGGCCAATCTGTTCTACGCACCGTTCAAGCAGATGCCGGCCACCGTGCCGGCAGCGGTGCAGGCGCAACTGCGGGCGCAGGCCGAGGAGACCATCAACGCGCAGGTGGTGCCGGCGTATGCCAAGTTGCTGGACTTCATCCGCACTGAGTATCAACCGCGTGCGCGCACCACGCTGGCCGGTGAAACGCTGCCGGATGGCAAGGACTATTACCGCGCGCAGATTCGCGAGTTCACCACGCTGGAGGTGAGCCCCGATCAGATCCACCAGATCGGTCTGGACGAGGTTGCCAAGCTGCGGACGCAGATGGACCAGACCATCGCAGCCAGCGGCTTCAAAGCGCCGGCCGGGCAGGCGGTGTTTCCGGCATTCCTGCATTTCCTGCGCACCGACCCGCAGTTCTATGCCAAGACGCCGGACGAGCTGCTCAAGCAGGCGGCGTGGATCGCCAAGCGCGTGGATGCCAAGGTGGGCGACTACATCGGCCGGCTGCCGCGCCGCCGTTTCGCCATCGAGCCGGTGCCGCCGGAGCTGGCGCCGTTCTATACCGGCGGTCGTGGCGGCCCGGGCATCTATCTGGTCAACACCTACAACCTGCCGTCGCGGCCGCTGTACAACCTGACCGCGCTGACCTTGCATGAGTCTTCGCCCGGCCACGCATTGCAGATGCCGTTGGCGGCGGAGGCGCAGGGCTTGCCGGAGTTCCGCCGCTACGGCTACATCTCCGCGTATGGCGAAGGCTGGGCGTTGTATTCGGAGTACCTGGGCCAGGAAATGGGCATGTACGACACGCCCTATGACCGCTTCGGCTACCTCACGTATCAGATGTGGCGTGCCTGCCGGTTGGTGATCGACACCGGTCTGCATCACAAGGGCTGGACGCGCGAACAGGCGCAGGCATATCTGCGCGACAACACCGCGCTGAGCGAACACGAAGTGACCACCGAGGTGGACCGCTATATCGCCTGGCCGGGGCAGGCGCTGTCGTACTACCTGGGCGAGTTGAAGATCATCGAATTGCGGCACAAGGCCGAAGCCGCGCTCGGCGAGAAGTTCGACATCCGCGCCTTCCACGACGCGATCCTGGAAACCGGTTCGGTGCCGCTACCGGTGCTGGAGCAACGCATCGACCGTTTCATCGGCGATGGCGGGAAGTCGCCTTGGGCGCAGGAGGTGTCGAAGCAGTAGCAATGCTGAGCCCCTCTCCCGACGGGGCGAGAAGGCACAGTTTGCGCGCCACTGGCGCGCGTGCCTTGGAGCGCCCGCGCCAGTGGCGCGGGCCGGGGCGCGGAGGGGGGGGGGTGAGGGTACGGAGCGAAGCTGCTCAGGGTCGAAATGGCACGAGGCTGCGCACGTACCCTCATCCGCCCCTTCGGGGCACCTTCTCCCGGTGGGAGAAGGGAACAGCTGCAGTAATTAGAAATCGGCTACAACCTTTCCAACGGGGGCACCATGGCCACGCAAGGCAAGTTCCACAAGCGGCTCAGCCTGACCGACCTGACCTTTATCGGGCTGGGTTCGATCTTCGGTTCCGGGTGGTTGTTTTCGGCCAGCCATGTGTCCTCGATTGCGGGGCCGGCCGGCATCGTGTCGTGGATCCTCGGCGGCATCGCCGTCTTGCTGCTGGGCATGGTCTATTGCGAACTCGGTGCGGCGTTGCCGCGCGCTGGCGGGGTGGTGCGCTACCCGGAGTATTCGCATGGTGCCTTGCTCGGCTCGCTGACTGGCTTCATCACGCTCATCGCGTTTTCCAGCTTGATCGCGATCGAAGTGGAGGCGGCGCGGCAATATGCAGCGGCGTGGTTCCCGTGGTTGAGTCAGCCCAACAGCACGCATCCCAGCATCTGGGGCTGGCTGGTGCAGCTGGCCTTGCTGGTGCTGTTTTTCCTGCTCAACTATTTCAGCGTCAAGACCTTTGCGCTGGCCAACAACATCGTCAGCATCTTCAAGTTCCTGGTGCCGATCCTGGTGATCGTGCTGCTGATGAAGCACTTCAATGCCGGCAATCTCAGCATGCACGGGTTCGCGCCGTCGGGCATGGCCGGGGTGGAAGCGGCGATCTCCGCCGGCGGCATCATCTTCGCGTATCTGGGGCTGACCCCGATCGTGTCGGTGGCCAGCGAGGTGCGCGACCCGCAGCGCAATATTCCTATCGCCTTGATCCTGTCGGTGGCGCTGTCCACGGTGATCTACGTGCTGCTGCAGCTGGCGTTTCTGGGCAGCATTCCGGCCGCACAGCTGGCGCAGGGGTGGACCGGCATCGACAAGGCCTTCTCGCTGCCGTACCACGACATCGCACTGGCCCTGGGCATGGCGTGGCTGGCGGCGCTGGTGATCTGCGATGCCATGGTGTCGCCCAGCGGCACCGGCAATATCTACATGAATGCCACCCCGCGCGTGGTGTACGGCTGGGCGCGTAGCGGCGGTTTCCTGCCGGTGCTGACGCGGGTGGACCCGGCGTCGGGCATTCCGCGTCCGGCGTTGTGGTTAAGCCTGGGCTTGTCGATCTTCTGGACCTTGCCGTTCCCGTCCTGGGAGACCTTGATCGGCGTGGTGTCGGCGGCGCTGGTGCTGAGCTATGCGGTGG
This sequence comes from Xanthomonas cannabis pv. cannabis, assembly GCF_000802365.1. Classification (GTDB taxonomy): domain Bacteria; phylum Pseudomonadota; class Gammaproteobacteria; order Xanthomonadales; family Xanthomonadaceae; genus Xanthomonas; species Xanthomonas cannabis. Next base: position 5,429 of record NZ_JSZE01000007.1, on the reverse strand, counting down.
CGCCGGTGACGGTGGCAGCCCTGCGCCGCAGCGCGCCGGCGTTGCCGCGTCCGTTTTTCGTCCGCGGCCTGGCGGTGCTGGGGCCGCTGTCGTTCATGGTCGCGGCGTTGATCGTGTACTGGTCCACCTGGCCCACCTTGTCGTGGCTGCTTGGCTTGCAGGTGGCCGCGTTCGCGCTGTATGTGCTGTATCGCCTGCCATCGCGCGAAGGCCGCACCCGCCTGTTGCGGCAGGTGCGCGCGTCGTTGTGGCTGATCGTGTTCTTCGTGCTGGTGATGCTGGTGTCGTGGGCCGGCACCTTCGGTGGACACGGCTGGATCGCGCATCCGTTCGATACCTTGAGCGTGGCAGTGATCGCGTTCTTCATCTACCACTGGGGCGCGCGCAGCGGCCTGCGCAGCGACGAGCTGGCGCTGGAGGAAGACGATGGTGAGTGATGCCTTGCGATGCGCATGCCTGACGCAGGCATCGCGCGCCATGGCCGCCTGCCTGCTGTTGCTTGCAACCGCTGCGCAAGCCGCACCCAGCGTGGCCGATTACCAGCGTTCGCTGGGCCTGCGCGCGCACTGGAGCACGCTGACCGAGAACGTCGCCTGGCCGGCGTACTGGCAGGACAACGGCAGGTTCCATTACCGCAAGACGGTGCCTGGTGGGTTCGCTTTCATGCGCGTGGACGTCGCCACGTTGCACAAGCAGCCCGCCTTCGATCAGGCGCGCGTGTCCCAGGCGCTGCAGGCAGCCACCGGCACTGCCTATGCGGCGTTGATGTTGCCATTCGAGCGGTTTGCGTATGCGCAGGAAGGCGCGCGTGAGGACGGGGCGATCGTGTTCGCCATCGAGGACGCTGCGTGGCGCTGTACCTTGACCACCTACCGCTGCGCGCTCGACGATCCCGGCCGGCAGCCGCAGGGGCAACAGCGGCCGCGCGGCTTTGGCGTGGTGCGCGACCCGGACGTAGCGGCCGATACCACGCCACGCCGTTCGCCCGACGGGCAGTGGGAGGCGCTGGCCGATGGCTGGAACCTGGTCGTGCGCCGGGTGGCCGACGGCCAGCTGGTCCAGCGCACCGACGATGGCCGTGCGGAAGACTATTTCGATCCGGAGAGCATTGCTTGGTCTCCCGATTCGCAGCAGCTGGCGGTGTATCGGGTACGGCCGGGCACTGCGCGCCGGGTCACCCGTGTGGAGGCCGCACCGGCCGGTCGCCTTCAGCCGGTAGTGCACACCCAGCTGTATCCCAAGCCGGGCGATGCGGTGGATGTGGAACGGCCGGTGCTGCTGGCCGTGGATGGCAGCCGGCGCGTGGTGGATAACGCCTTGTTCGCCACGCCATATTCGTTGTCGCCGCTGCAATGGCGCAACGATGGCCGCAGTGTGAGCTTTGAGTATGTGCAGCGTGGCTTTCAGCATATGCGGGTGATTGCGGTGGATGCGCACACTGCACGCGCGCATGTGGCCGTTGGCGAAGATGCGCGCACGTTCGTGTATGCCGATCGCAGCTTTCGCCACGACGTGGATGGGCGCGGCGATGAGGTGTTGTGGATTTCAGAACGTGACGGTTGGCGGCACCTGTATCTGTTCGATGGCCGCAGCGGCAAGGTCAAACGCCAGATCACGCGCGGGCAGTGGGTGGTGCGCGATGTGCTGCGCGTGGACGATGCGCAGCGCCGCATCTGGTTCGCCGCCAGCGGCATGGACGCCGGCAAGGACCCGTACTACCGGCAGCTCTACCGCGTGGATTTCGATGGCAAGCATCTCACGCGCCTGACCACGGCCAATGCGGATCACGATGTGGTCATTGCCGACGACGGCCGGCATTACGTGGACGTGTATTCGCGCCCGGACCTGCCGCCGGTGATGGAGCTGCACGCCATCGGTGGGCAACTGCTGCACACCGTTGAGCGTGGCGATATCGGCAGGCTGCAGGCCGCCGGCTGGCGCGCGCCGGAGACCTTCGTGGCCAAGGGCCGCGATGGCAGCACCGATATCTGGGGCATGGTGGTGCGCCCGCGCGATTACGACCCGCGCAAAACATACCCGGTGATCGAAAACATCTACGCCGGGCCGCACGACGCCTTCGTGCCCAAGACGTTCTGGCCGTTCGGCTACCACTCCGGCGGCGACAAGCAGATCGGCATGCAGGCGCAGGCCGATCTGGGTTTCATCGTGGTGATGATCGATGGCATGGGCACGGCCAACCGTTCCAAGGCGTTTCACGATGTGGCATGGAAAAACCTGGGCGATTCCGGCTTTGCCGACCGCATCGCCTGGCATCACGCGCTGGCCGCGAAGGATCCTTCGTACGACATCAGCCGGGTCGGCATCTATGGCGCATCGGCCGGCGGGCAGAGCACGCTGGGTGCACTCGAACGCCATCCGGAGTTCTACAAGGTGGGCGTGGCGTTTGCCGGTTGCTACGACAACCGCATGGACAAGATCAGCTGGAACGAGCAGTGGATGGGCTGGCCGGTGGATGCGAGCTATGCGCAGGCATCCGGCGTGGTCAACGCCAGCAAGCTGCAGGGCGACCTGCTGCTGATCGTCGGCGAGCAGGACAGCAATGTCGACCCGGCCTCCACTGCGCAGGTGGTCGATGCCTTGATCAAGGCCGGCAAGCAATTCGATCTGCTCAACGTGCCCGGTGGCGAGCATTCGGTGGGCCGCTCCAGCGGGCCGATCGACTACGTGCAACGCCGTCAATACGACTTCTTCGTGCGCCACCTGCGCAACGAACCCACGCCGCACTGGAACTCACTACCGTCGGAGGCGCGATGATGCATGTGCTTGCCCTGAAAATACCGCAGCCGCGTGGCCGCCTCGCGGCGCTGCTGTGGTCGCTGGTGATGTTGGCCGCTAGCGTGCCGTTGCTGGCCAGTGCCGAAGAACTGCCGCGCTTCGTCACCCAGAACGGCCGTCATGCGCTGTTTGTCGATGGCGCGCCCTACACTGTGCTAGCCGCGCAGCTGCACAACTCCAGTGCCTGGCCAGCCGTGCTGCCCAAGGCGCTGGACGAGGTGGTCGCGCTGCACGCCAACACCGTGGAAGCGCCTGTGTACTGGGAGCAGTTCGAGCCGGCGCCTGGCCGCTTCGACACCACCAATGTGGATGTACTGATCGCCGGCGCACGCAAGCGCGGCCTGCGCGTGGCCTTGCTGTGGTTCGGCAGCTGGAAGAACGGCCAGATGCATTACGTGCCGGAATGGATCAAGCGCGACGAGACCACGTACCCGCGCATGCGCGATGCCAACGGCGAACCGGTGGATGTGCTGTCGCCGCATGCGGCGGCCAACGTGCAGGCCGATATGCGCGCGTTCACCGCGTTGATGCAGCACCTGCGCAAGGTGGATGGCGACCGCCATACGGTGATCCTGGTGCAGGTGGAAAACGAGCCCGGTGCGATCGGCACCGTGCGCGACCACGGCCCGGCCGGCGAGGCCGCGTTCGCACAAGCGGTGCCGGCCGCGATTGCGCGTGCACTGGGCAAGCCGCAGGGCAGCTGGCAGCAAGTGTTCGGCGCCGAAGCGGCCGAAGCGTTCAACGCGCATGCCACCGCCGCCTACATCGAGCAGGTGGCCGCCGCCGGCAAGCGTGCGTATCCGCTGCCGCTCTACGTGAACACCTGGCTGCGCTACAAGGGCAAGCGTTATCCGGGCATGGACTATCCCTCCGGCGGTGCCACGGTGAACATGTTCGCGCTATGGCGTGCGGCCACGCCGTCGATCGACTTCATCGGCACCGACATCTACACCAACGATTACAACGAATACACCAAGGTCATCGGCCAGTACGCGCGGCCCGACAACCCGGCCTGGGTGTCGGAAACCGGCTTCGAAGCGGCCACCGCGCCCTATCTGTTCCATGTGCTGGGGCAGGGCGGGGTGGGCTTTTCGGTGTTCGGTATGGATGGCAACCCCGACAGCGAGGCCAATCGCGCCGCAATCGCTGCGCACGCGGCCAACTTCAAGCTGCTTGCGCCGATGCAGCGACTTCTGGCGCAGGCCGCCTTCGACGGCCGGCTGCAGGCAGTGGCCGAACAACCCGGCACGCCGCAGCGCACGCTGCGCTTCGGCGAGTGGGAGGCCAAGGTGTCGTTCGGTGCGCCCATGTGGGGCGATGCGCCGCCGATTCTGCCCGGCAACGACGACCATGCAGGCCGGTTGCTGGTAGCCCAGTTGGGGCCGGAAGAATTTCTGGTGACCGGCATGGCTTCGCGCATTGAATTTTTTCGCAACGCGGCCGATACCCGTCATGGACAACTGTTGCGGGTAGAGCAGGGGCGGTATGTCGATGGGCGCTGGCAGGTAGAAAGGCAGCTCAACGGCGACCAGACCGACTACGGGCTCAACTTCGGGCGTGTGGATGCGGCCGGCAATGTGTCCGTGGTGTTGCGTGTGCGGGTGGGCACGTATTGAGCATGGGCGAGGCGACCGTGCAGCCGTGAGGCCGGCATTGTCGCAGTTGCCAGGTAGGACATGTGGATGTGCAGCAGGTAGGGCGCAGTTGCTGTTCGCTGGGTCCATCCGCGTAAGAAGGCTAGCCAGCGGTTAGCTTGCGGTAAACGCGACAGCAGCGCGGCGCGATTGTGATCGGCGCTGCGCCGGCTGGCGAGTAAACGCGCGTCCTATCTTTTTTTCGTAGTTTTTGCACCGGAGCCATCATGAGCATCAACAGCATCGCCAGTTCCGGAATGCAGGTGGCCGCACTGCGCCAGCAGGTAGCCGCCAGCAATGTGGCCCGTCAGGCAGTGGATGGCAGCCCACGGCAGTCCGTTGCCGCCAGCACGCAGGCCAATGGCGGCGTGGCCGCCAGCGTGGTCGATGCCAGTGCCGATCCATCGGCGCCGGCCACCGATCTGGTGGAAGGGCTGTCGGCGCGCAACGATTTCCAGGCAAATGCCACCGCGCTGCGGCGTTCCGACGAGATGTTGGGTAGCCTGCTGGACGTGTTGACCTAAGCGGTGCGGAGTGGATGACTGCCGTGGTCGTTCTGATCCGCCGGGTACACGGCTGTCGGTCTGATCGCCCACCCGGCGACATCCGTCTGCTGCTTAGCTGCAAGGACCAGTGGAGATGGTCGGTGCGCAGAGCTTCAATAAAACAGCCAGCAGAATTTCTGGTGCGATGATTTTGTTCTTCCATAAAGCCACCAGCTAACTATCTGGTGGGTGCACCGCGCACTCGAGTTCTTCGCGTTTGCTGCAGGGCCCTTGCCCGCCCACCATCGCGGGACACGCTGCAAGTACGTCCATGTAGCTCCGTGGCGGCATCCATGCCGCCAAGGGTTCCGCGACAGTGGGCGGGCAAGGACCAATCAAGTTGGTCGGTGCGTAGAGTTTTCAACCAAGTAACTATCAGGGCTCTGCTGTGGCTTCTTGGTTCTTCAATAAAACTACCAGCCAACTATCTGGTGCTGTGTCCTCACCGATTGCG